>NZ_JCACKM010000304.1:0-3709 GCF_059505385.1 Desmonostoc vinosum | reverse complement strand
GGTTGGCAACAATTTGAAATTGACTGTGATGGTCGCATCATCTCAATTACAGTCAAACCCAAAGTTTGGAAGAAACTGACCGATGCCCAAGCTAATTACCCACAGTGGGTAGGGGCGATCGCTGGTAAACTCGGTCAGCAAACAGAACAGGGGTTCGTGCTGGAAGAACCCAACATACAAGTTTTCGAGCGTAAGCCTAAGCCAGAAGCAACAACTACGGCTGGTGCAGCTTGAGAAAAGACCTCATCCCTGCTGAGTAGGGGTGAACAAAAGTTACAAATGTGGAGGATACAAGGGTAAAGATAACTATATTGCTCGATACCAAATGACCAGAAGTTCTGTAAGATTAAGCCTAGTTGAAGCGATAAATGGAGGTAATCACATAGTACTCAAAAATTTAAAGGGCAAAGAGCTACTGAGGAGTAAGCACTTTACCCGATAACAAAAAACAGAATAATTTCAGAGCGGGGTTATCTCCGAGGAACCAAAGCAGTGGTATGTAAAGTTTGCCCGCTTTATCCACTAACTGGTCAAAAGAGATTGAGTCCACGCTACTTCTCGTATTATAACGAGAAGCCGCACAAATGCAATGCATTCGTGTGGCAATTTTAGCTTTTGAAATTTCTTAATCTAGTAAAATATCAAGCATTGTAAAGAAAACTCAAGAATTTCGTAGCTAAAGGCTGTAGTAGCGCGAAACAATTCGCAATTCGCAATTCGCAATTACTTAAAAAGACGTATTTTGAGAGGTTACGCCACGACAAATACGGTATCTTTTGGAAAAGCCCAACTTTTACTGTGGGATAATAACTGCGAATTGCGAACTGAAAATTGCGAATTGGATATGACCCCCTCTGACTTGTCACTCAACAATCAGAGGAAAATAACGTGAAAAACGACAAATGCCCAACACAAGAGGGCGAAATTAAACTGTCAGGGGTCGTCTCTACACCAAGCACACCCCTGAATTCCGATGCCCAAGAAAATTGGATTATTAACTCCTTCAGAGAAACTCGTTTTCAAAACGTCTTAAAAAGAGCGACGATATCTCCGAAAACAAGTTGGTTCTGGCATCACAACAGGGTACTGCACTTGTCAGAGGCGGCGATCGCGGTAATTGCATGTAACCTAAATGATTACGGACAAATCTTAACAAAGCGATATCAGTTAACCCAAGAGATACAAAAGCTAGACCCTGTTGCAAATCTGTTACTGCTGATTACTCCAGACACAACACACACATTTGGCATAGTGTTGTCAACTCAATCAGATTTCAGCACCAACATTCTTTTTGTAGAGAAAAAAGAAGACAGATGGAAGAGGTGGAGTAGTGAAGAAGTAGCAATTCACAATTCCCCAACATCAACTAGCACTATTTCGACACGCCATCAAGCCGAAGATTTGGCGCTGTGTTCTAACAACAGCGACCGGAGGTATTAATCATGTTGAACAAAAATACCACCCTGGATCGCAATCAAATAGAGCAACACCTAGCAGCACTAGGTTTTAAGCATGGAGATGCAGTATACCTACGCAGCTTTTACCCCAGTGATGACCCACGAAAAAATGAAGATAAAGGCAGAAGTGCTGTAGTACGCAATATAAAGCAGTTAATCAACACCGTCACAGCTTGGCAAAGTGACGGCAGGGGTGTTTACTTCGTAGTCAACGGTGGTGGGCAAGCCGATAAGGATGTCACTAACTGTCGCGCCATCTTCTACGAACACGACAATCTCGACAAAGAATTACAAAAACAGTTGTGGCGATCGCTTTGTTTGCCAGAACCCAGCTTACAAATAGACACAGGTGGTAAGTCCATCCACAGTTATTGGATTGTTAATCAATCAATTAACCCTCAACAGTGGAAGCAGCTGCAAACTGATTTATTGGAATATTGTGATGGCGATCGCTCCTTAAAAAATCCCTCGCGGGTGATGCGGTTAGCTGGCTGCTGGCACTTCGCACCAAATAACATACAAAATGCGCTTTCCCAAATCATTCTAAACACAGGGAAAAGATATAGTTACCAGGAACTTAGAGAAATTATTCCTCAGCAGGATAAAATTACTCCATCAATACCATCAATACCAACAGGCGACGTACCACTAGAGTGCTGTTTGACCAAGGCAGACAGAGCATTGATTGACGGCGGTGCAGGCAAAGGAGAGAGAAACAACAAAGGTGCAGCACTGGCCCGTAACCTGATTGGCACAGTTGCTAGACTCGCTTACTTGGGGTATCACTACAGCGGCGACCCCAGAACATTATTTGATGTGTATTGCTCTAGCTGTTCCCCACCCTTACCCGCCAGAGAAGCTGACTCAATTTGGAAATCAGCCCAAAAAGATAATCCTACTGCCACACTTACGGATGAAGCTTTGGACAATTGTATAAAATTGTGGTACCGGAGGCAGCAACTGACTTCTCAACAACCACTGGTTAATGGCAAGAAAAACCAGACTGTCACTGGTGACAGTGCTAAAAGCGGTGACAATCCTAACCAAGAACCCATAAGCCTTGCAACGACTGTCACCACTGTCACCGACATCTTGGCTGCTGGTTTAACTGACTATGAAGAGACACAAAAGCTAGAAGAGACTCTAAGTAAAAGCGTTGTTACAAAACCTGCATTTAAACAGTTAGTTTCCTCTGTCAGAAGCCAATTTGATGATGTCTACCCCGAAGACGAAAAACGCTTAGATAACCTGATTAATTGGCACAATGCGAAGTTGGATTTTAATCAGGCCCTGCCCAGTATGGCAGCAGACTTGTTGCACGATGCCGAGATTCTCAACATTGAGCCAATAGTGATTTGGCAACCATTACTCGCAGCTGTACTTTCTCTAGTAGGCAAGCGGGTAAAACTAAATGCGGAATCGCACACTGTACCAGCGATCGCCTGGACAGCCACCGTCTTAGAATCAGGGGGTGGTAAAACCAGGGCCGACACTTTGGTATTGACACCAATTAAACGCAAGCAGTTTGAAGCCCGTAAAAACTACCTGGCGCAGGTTGAAGCATATCAAGATTGGAAAGAAGGAGACACAGATGAACCTCCCTCTTACCCAGTAGAACGCAAATACATGTTTGAAATGGCCACAATTCAGGCTGTCATTAAGCGCCTTAGTGAACAGAAAGACAATGGTGTGCTGTGGGCCAGAGATGAATTGGCGGGTTTGTTTAAATCCTTTGGGCAGTTTGGCAAGGGAGAAAATGAAGGGCTGGAATGTTTGCTCAAGCTTTGGGATGGCGCACCGGCACAGGTTGACCGAGTAAGCCAAGTTGACAGTTATGCAGTTGAAGAGACGGCCCTTTCAGTAACTGGTGGTATTCAGCCAGGAGTGTTCCGCAAAATCTTCGCAGATCCTGAAGATTCACAAGGGATGCTAGCACGGTTCTTGGTGGCTAAGGCTAACGCACTAATACCAAGGCGTGTAAAAGGTTACTGTGTATTAGCTGAGAAACTGCCACCTTTCTATGACTGGCTAGAGAATTGCCCAATGGGTGTAGTCAAGCTATCTCCTGCTTGTGATGCTTATTATACAAAGCTATGTCAGGTAATTGGTCGCCAAGCTTGGGAGACAACGCAACCTGCAATTAGGGCATGGATGTTCAAGCTGCCAACCCAACTATTAAGAATCGCTTTAGCTCTGCATTTGATTGAATGCTATCACGATCCTAATCGTAATTACTGGCAAATACAAACTGA
>NZ_JCACKM010000303.1:0-3711 GCF_059505385.1 Desmonostoc vinosum | reverse complement strand
TCCCCAGTCCCCAGTCCCCAGTCCCCAGTCCCCAGTCCCCAATCCCCAATCCCCAATCTTTGAACTTCCTCCTCCCAGGCTATAGTATTCGTCGTGGCTCTACCTTAGATCGGGCGCTGCTGGTAAAATTCATGCAGCGAACATACCAAGATATGTTTCCCACACAAGACTTTTCTCACCTTGCACGCACCGTTGAGCAATACTTCTCTCGCGACACACCTTTATGGTGGGTAGAAGAAGACACGGGGACGCGGGGACACGGGGAAGAAGACACGGGGACGCGGGGACAGGGGGACGCGGGGAATTTAAATGAAAATTTCTCCGCGTCCCCCTTACGGGTTCGCCAGTTGTCTGCGGAGGGAAACCCTCCCACAACACTGGACTCACCGCGTCTCCCTCTCTCCGCGTCTTCCCCCTCATCCCCCATCGCCTGTCTCTGGGCGGGTAATGCCATAGACCAAGTACAAGGCGATCGCCATGCTCACATTTTTCTGCTTTACGTTGTACCAGAACATCGGCGGCGGGGCATTGGTACAGCTTTGATGAAATATCTAGAAACTTGGGCAATGCAAAGAGGCGATCGCCAAATTGGCTTACAAGTCTTCCAATCAAATACACCCGCCTTGAATCTTTATAGTCAATTAGGTTATCAAACCCAATCCCTATGGATGATCAAGCCGCTACATTCGTAATTCGTAATTCGTAAATTCCTAGTACACACAACGCAAAATATTAAAAACCTACACCTGTCAGCATTCCCTACTCCCCAAAACATGAAGGCGATGCGCTTTTTTGATAAAATCACACCATAGTTGAACTAATACATCTCAGTCCTTAACTTTTCGGATGAGGGTTATGTGGTGATCCCAACTAGGGATTAATATTAAATATGTATGATGAAGATGACCTAAGCCTACTCGATGTCGAGGTGGAGCTAGAAAGCCCTCTAGATAAAATAGAGCCACTAACTGCTGAGTCAGAGGTGGCAAAACCCGATCCAGAAGAGATGCTAGCCCTCCTAGAAAATCCTCAGCCCCAGCAAAGGATGTTGGCAGCGCGTGCTTTTTGTGATATTGAAGATAAACGTGCTACTCCCCATTTAATTCGCTTGCTAACTGATACCTGCCCTCTAGTTAGAGTGAGTGCTGCATATGGTATAGGTCGCAATCCTAGTACAGATGCTGTAGAGCCGTTGATTAACCAGCTAAACCAAGACTGGAATGGTTATGTACGTAAAGGTGTAGTTTGGGCTTTAGGAAACTGTCGCGATCGCCGTTCTCTAGCACCCCTCGCCGATGCTTTAAAAACTGATATCTCCGCAGTCCGTTTGTGGGCTGCCACCGCCTTAGCACAGATGGCAGAGGTGAGTTATGAAGTCGTTGTCGGAGCCATACCACCCCTAATTGAAGCCCTAGTCCAAGACCCTGTAGCCGCCGTGCGGAGTAACTGCGCCTGGGCAATTGGACAACTATGTCGCGAACTACCTTCTAATGTCGTTTATGCTACAGCGATCGACGCTTTAATTCAAGCCTTTGCCGAAGACGAAGACTTGGGAGTCCGAGAAGACGCCAAAGCCTCACTTTTAGGAGTAGGTGATCCCCGTGGCTTGCAATTAATTGAAACATTAGAACAAGAAGGATGGTTTTAATTGGGTTTGACTAAATTTAAATCGTAAGGGCGTTCTGTATCATCTTCACCTAAATACTCGCCATTTTGGATTTCCAAAATTACTAACGGAATCTGCCCAGGATTTTCTACTTTGTGTAATGTTGCTGCTGGTACATAGGTTGATTGGTTGCGATTTAATAATATTTCTTGGTCGCCACAAGTCACCTTGGCTACGCCCGAAACTACCACCCAATGCTCATTGCGATGATAATGAATCTGTGGTTTAA
Organism: Desmonostoc vinosum; assembly: GCF_059505385.1. Lineage (NCBI taxonomy): Bacteria > Bacillati > Cyanobacteriota > Cyanophyceae > Nostocales > Nostocaceae > Desmonostoc > Desmonostoc vinosum. Next base: position 1,816 of record NZ_JCACKM010000303.1, on the reverse strand, counting down.
TGCCGTGTCTGGGCTTGATTTCAACACGACTAATTCTATAAGTGTCTCCCTCTTCTATAACCTCAACGTAACCCCAATATCGTTCACCAGAATGCGAAGAAGGTTCACCGATATTTGATTGATTATTCTCTTCGTTTTGAGACATAACTAAATTACTCAAATCAATAACTAAAATTAGGGAACAGGGTTAAAAATCTTTTGTTATATGACTTTGTTCTGCATCGGAACGAGCGTCATTGCGAATTGCTTATTAACTCCCTGTATACTGAATTCGATAAATCCGGTCATTGGCTTCTTCTGTTACTAATAGACTGCCATCAGGCAATGTGAGTAAACCAACGGGTCGCCCCCAAGTAGTTGGTGTAGAAGGATTAAGCAAAAATCCTGTGAGAAAGTCTTCGTAATACCCTTGTGGTCTTCCTTGAGCATCAAAGGGAGTAAATACAATTTTATATCCAGTACCGCGATCGCGATTCCAAGAACCACGAAAAGCTACAAAAGCACCATTACGATATTTTTCTGGAAAAGTCTGACCATCATAAAACTGCAAACCCAAAGCTGCTGAGTGCGACTGGAACAACACATCCGGCGTGCGGGTGCGGGCTACCAAGTCGGGACGTTTACTTTTGCCGTTTGTCTTTTGACGTGGGTCGAGGTTACTTGATGTGAGATAAGCATAAGGCCAGCCATAAAATTCTCCCTTTTGAATACGTGTTAAGTAATCTGGCACTAAATCATCACCAATGCCATCCCGTTCGTTAACAGTGGTGTAAAGTTCCTTAGTTGTGGGGTGAAAATCCAGACCAACTGGGTTACGCAAGCCAAAAGCAAAAATCTGCGGCTGTGAACCATCTAAATTCATGACCTGCACAGCCGCCCGTGGTAAGGGTTCTTCATCTACATTGGTGCCTGAACCAATAGAAACATATAATTTATTGCGATCGGGTGAAACAACAACATTACGCGTCCAATGGTTGTTATATCCTTCAGCAGGCAAGTTGGCAATTTTTTTCCCTTGACCCTTAATCTGATTTTGACCTTGAGTATAAGGAAAACGCACTACAGCGTCTGTGTTACCTAAGAAAAAAGCATTATCAGCAAAAGCCATCCCAAAGGGTCTATTGAGTCCGTTTGCCTTACTAGCAAAGGTTTCTTTAACATCAGCAACACCATCGCCGTTACTGTCACGCAACAAACGAATACGATTTTGTCTCGTTTCCGTCACCAACACATCACCATCGGGGGTTAAAGCCAACCAGCGGGGGGCATCCAAACCTTCAGCAAAGACCTTGACAGTAAATCCTCGTGGCACACGTAGCACGGGGTTTTTGGGAATAGACACTACTTCCGGAGGCTTAGAGGCACTTTCTGTAGTGAAAGGTGCTGGTAAATCCTTCAGGTTAATGCGGATGGGTGTAGGTGTGAGTGTTTCAGTACGAATAATATTTTTTGGCTGTGTGAGATTCTGTGCCAGTTGGGGCGAGGACTCAGGAGGTTGTGATGTAGCAGCATCTAAAGAGGCGCGAGTTTGGTTGCAAGCTGCTGTAGTTAATAGCAAAACTGGCAGCAATAAACGCCCATATGGGAATTTAACTTGATTCATGAAATTATTTGTGTAGCTAGGGAGTAGGCTTCGACTTCGCTCAGCCTACGGGGAGTAGGGAGTGGGGAATCAACCTTTTGGTTTTTTAGAAATTAAATTAAGAGTCTATAAATTTTCATGGCAACAAAAAATCATGCACAACACTCTCATACTCTCAATTTGACACTCCCGGAATTAGAAATTCGGAGATTCTTGCTTCACGGGGATTCCAAT
>NZ_JCACKM010000302.1:0-3747 GCF_059505385.1 Desmonostoc vinosum | reverse complement strand
CGTTCCGTTAGTTTTGTCTAGTTATGAGTAGAAATTACCGAACAGTAGAATACCCTGAAACTCGCTGAATATGCTGATGGGTAGGCTAATCAGCACAGCGATCGCAACTATACCCAGCAGCATCTCCCACCGCCAAGATAACCTCCTCTCGGAAAACAAACGATTCCATGTCAATTCCTTAGCCAGAGGATTGGCAACAATCACAGGCAGCCAACTCTTACCGGGTTCAAATTTCTGTTGTAACTGCTGCCTTGCTGCATTCATTGATGCAAATAAAGAGCAATCTTTAACAAAAGCTGCTAGAAAATGCCTTAATAATTCTCTGGCGACAGAAGATTCAACCATTTCGCGCATGACAATACAGTAAGGCAAAGATAGCTCAGTTAGCTGGTTTGCCAACCCTAAACCATCACAAGAATTGAAAATTGCTAATTGCAACTTCCTCTCAATTGCCTCTGCAAGTAAATCCTTCAGTTCCCTAATTTCGATAATTCCTTGTGCGCCGTCGGCTGGGTTGATTTGAATGCGTCCAATTCGTCCGTCGCGATCGCTTTCACTATGCCCTGCAAAAAAGAAAATGTGCCAGCCTTGAGCATCTTTTAACTTTTGTTCTAATTCTTGCCGCGTAGGTTGTCTGAGGATGTGGGGTTCTCCACCATGCTGTCTGAGACTTTTGATAAAATCTTCTTCTTCAGCAAACCCAAGCTTTTCGTCACCAAACACCACGAGTATGCGTGCAGTCGCTTTCAGTTGTGGTGTTTGCTTTTGAATCAGCCGCTTGAAATTTGTGGCACTGATGGCGACTTCTACACCTTTACTAGTATACCCTGCCAAGGTATCCCATTCTTGCCAAGGAAGTCCCCGTAGTTGTCGGTCTTCTGTCTGGACAATAATCTGGACTTCATCTTTTTGGGTAATCTTCTCCCTGAATTTTTCCAAAACCCGACTGACACGCGGATCGGGTTGTCCACTCTCATCAATCCAGCCATCGCTACCTAACCATTTATTTAATTCAGTTTTCAAAGAATTAGCGAGTTCTGTGAGATTGATCACACCTGAGATCAGATTGTCTCGGTTTCTGGCAACCTTACGATTACCTTGAAGACCAATATAATACTGCCATTGTTTAAACTTATCTTCAAGAGGTTTTGGCACAGGAGAAAGAAATGAAACAAGTTCTTCTATTTGTCCTTGTTGATCAGATACAGCAAGGGTGACAGGTAGAACTTCAGACTGGTTTAGTTGTACTCGTCCGCCAATTTTAAAGGAGATTTGAAAAGCCATTGCAACTTTTTTTAGGCAATGAAATATTCTCTCATGAAGGTTTCTCCTAACCGCAATTCTACCCAGAACTTTTCACCTGAGGAAAATTCCAAAGGAATAGAAATGAGATTAGCGGCCTCGTTTACTGTTTCGGTATAAATCTCAGATTCATCGGGTACACTTACCTGCATTCCTCTGGGCAAAGAACCACTTTCACTTTTAACATTAACTCTGACAAAAATTAATTCATTGTTACCTTGGGAAACAGAAAGTTGCATTTCAAATACTTGCTCTGCCAGTTGTAGCTTTTTCTTACAGGTGGCAGTTTTTAAATCCCGCGTTGAGGGTTCCCAGTCCGCCTCATAAACATTATTCAACCAATTTCTTAAGTAAATAATTTTTTTTTCTGCAAATTCTTGCGTGAGTGTTAAGTAATCAATGAGGTCATCCATAGACTGTAAATCTGACATCGACATTTCTGCATCTGTAGTTTCGCAATGAGAAGCAGGCAAAAAACCAATCAGTGTTGCTGATTTTTCAGAACTAGCGATTTCTACAAATAAATAGCCCAAGGGATTACTCAAATTCTTGTTTAGTAAAAAAAAATACTTTTGCTTAGTATTAATTACGCAACATTCTAAATTGCCTAGCCCAACAATTTCTAGCTCGTTTGCCTCGTTCCATAAGCGCTTGGCTGCATTCCATCTTTCGGGTTTAGCAAGATTAGTCTCGAAATTGAGCATCCGAAAATACGCATCAGCAACCAGTACAGCTAGAGTATTGAGATAAATTCTTTGTTGAGTATCTTCAGTGAAGTACTGCGACGCATAAGCCTTGGCTTGTCTGCGAAACAATTCAGTCAGTGGAAATGAAATTGCCAGTTCTAGTAAGACATTTATTTTATCGCTCATAACTATCTTCTCCAAATAGCCTTTGATTTGTGTCTAACCACTCTCGCATTAAGGATTCACATTTTCTACACCAATGAGATGTAATTGCACCGCGTTTTGAGCCAATTTCCAGAGAAATTTCCTGCCATTCCTTGCCGATGATAAGTCTCAAGTGAGCAAGCAATTGACAGTTAGCTTGTGGGTTATTTTCAATGTGGCAAGCTTTAAGAAGATTATCAGGATCATCTTTGATCCATTGGATAAAAGATTCCCAAGTCGCAAGTAGTAGGTTAGCATCTACACCAGAAGCAACTTGATCTAAAGGATCGAGTTCAGCCTCATCATTTTGCCATACAGATTGTCTGTGAGAGCGATCGCGTTGAGCGGCGCGAATTTCATCTGTGTACTGATGACGAAGGCTGACATTAAACCAAGTCAAGAATGAACCTCGACTTGGATCGTATTTCTCGCAGAGTGTTTTTGTTAATTTAAACATGGTTTTGGATAAAGCCTCTTCATAGAGAACCTCTTCATCAATATCTCCGGCTGGTGGTTTCCAAATACGTCCCGATTTCTGAACAGCTCGAAGCAGAGAATTTATCGCTTTACGATGCTGTCGGCTGGTTGGTAAATGCTTGCAAGCCTCTTGAATAAGTGATTGTACGTAGAGATTTAGCTCGTTGTCCATTGATTAATGACATTGTTTAAGTAGTGTCATCAAGCATACGATAATCCCCGCTATTATTTATACGAAGAATGATGAGATTATGCTGCAAAAATTTAAAGGGGATGAAAAGAAGTTTGAAAAGTATTAGGCGAATAGAATTCGCTACTACACAAACAAAGTCCACCTACGTGGACTAATTCAAAATCAAGGTTTTTTAACCCGCGCAGGCGGGTTTTGTCTGTGTAGCCAAGCCACTGCGTTGGGCGGGTTCCCCGACTTGAAGCAAGTGGCGCGCGATTTCTAATCGCCGGGATACAAGAAAATTGACTTTTCAAACATACTCTAAGATAGATGAAGCAACGATAAATAACTTCTTAAAAAAGTCGGGGATCTTTTTGTTTATTCTAAATAATTGGTAAATAAAATAGCCCCTCAAGAAATTTGAGGAGCTAGATAGCAGCATTGAACATCGTTTTAGCTGAAATTAAACTAGTAGCTTAGGCAACTAATTAAACGCCAGTCAGTATCAAAACTCAAGTTGATTAGTGAAGTGAAATGAAATACAACTAGGGAATTAATCATACTGACAAAACCTAATTTACTAGTGTCGCTAAATACATAAAAATCTTTCATGTAAAAAGAAATTACCTAACAGATAAAAACACTTGTTTCCAATCTCCTATTCCCTATTTCTTATTCCCAAGATAAACCTGAATCGGGAAGAACTAGGGAAGATAAAATAAAGTTTCCAGTTGACATCGCTAGTCTTTTCTGGTTCTTCGGTTACTTTTATGGAGAATTAATACTAAAGTGCCAGTTTAATAAACTGCGTAATCGAAAATTGCTAAAGTTACGAAAGCCATATCCAAGTCTCTTAGAGGCTGTTTGAAAAGTCAGGTAGTTTGTAAAAAAACTCTCTCAGTGTAA
>NZ_JCACKM010000301.1:0-3855 GCF_059505385.1 Desmonostoc vinosum | reverse complement strand
CGCTAACGCTATCGAGGACTCGCTACCGCTGCGCTAACGTAATTCGTAATTAAGCCGCTCCCTGAGCGAAGTCGAAGGGAGTGGGGGGATGAGGGGGACGCAGGGAAGTAAAGAGATTACACAATTCCCCATATTTCGACTTTGCTCAGTACAAGTCCCCAGTTCCCAATGACTAATGACTAACCAATCTTGTCACTGCTGCAACTAACTCAGAGGGTTCTGTTGGCTTGGTGATGTGCATCTGAAATCCTACTGAGAGGGCTTGTTGTTGATTGTACTCTCCTGCATAGGCTGTGAGGGCGATCGCTGGGATCTGCCCCCCTTGCTCTGGTTTCCAAGTTCTGACTTGGCTGATCAGCATGTAACCGTCCATGTCTGGCATTCCAATATCACTTAATAAAACGTCTGGTTTGGATTCTGTGATGGCTTGCAATGCTTGAACTGCTGACGGTACGGCGATTACTTCTGCCCCTTCTTCTGCTAGCACGAAGCTGATAAAGTCTCGTGAATCATCGTCATCGTCAACAACTAGTATTTTAAATCCTTGAAGATTGGTGAACTCGGAATCCACTTGTGTTTCTTGCTGGCTTTCTTTTACAGTTGCTTTTGCGTGCAGTAGTGGCAAATTGACTATAAAAGTCGCTCCTTTTTCGTTGCCTAAACTTTCTGCCATGACTGTACCACCGTGAAGTTCTACTATTTGTCGGACGATCGCTAACCCTAGTCCTAATCCACCAAATTTTCTGGTGGTGGCGCTATCTGCTTGCCGGAAGTAATCAAACACATGGGGTAAAAAGTCAGGGTTAATACCTTGACCGGTGTCTGTAATTTTGATTTGAGCATAACGATTACTGATTAGCTGTTTTTCTTGACAACTGACTAGTGACCACTGAGAACTAATTATTGACGATTGCACCTCTATTCGTCCTCCTGGAGGTGTAAATTTAACAGCGTTGGAGAGCAAATTCCAAAGAACTTGTTGCAAGCGATTGGAATCACCCATAACTAAAAATTTTGCATTCCCCTCTGCTCCAAAATCTAAAATCGATAATTTTAAATCGATGGATTTGACTTGAGCTGCTAAGCGTATCGTTTCTAGCGCAGCAATAATTGTGGATACTAAATCTACTGTCTCTACGTTTAAGGTCAGTTTACCTTGAAAAATTCGTGATACGTCTAGTAAGTCTTCAATTAATTGAGCTTGCAACTTAGCATTTCGCTCGATTGTTTCCAGTGCTAATGCTGTTTTTGATGGGTCAAATTTACGACTTTGGAGGAGTTTAGACCAACCTAATATGGGGTTCAATGGTGAGCGGAGTTCGTGGGAAAGGACGGCGAGAAATTGATCTTTAATACAGTTTGCTTGTTCGGCTAGAGTTCGCGCTTGTTGTTCTGCTGTGTATAAATTGGTGTTTTCAATGGCGATCGCTGCCATCTGGGCTAATTGCACTAGAATGGCTTCGTCTTCTTGGGTAAATTCACCTTCGTATTTATCTGATAACTGAATTAGTCCAATATTTTTTCCATCTCTGCCTTTTAAAGGTGCAGCTAGCCACCCCCGCATTGGTGGATGCTTGTCGGCTTCTTTACCAAATCCTTGCCAGCGAGGATGGGCTACTAGTTCGGCCTGAGTCATGCGTATCGGACGATTTATTTGACGGACATAAGTATAAATGCCTGATTCATCTGGTTTTTCTTGGTAATTTCGCCACGCAGCATACTTATCTGAAAGTGAAATCGAACTAATCGAGTGTGCCCAACCATGACTGTCTATTAAGCTGGTGACTGATTGATGTGCGCCAATAATAGTACGGGCTTGCTCGGTGATGATTCGGGTAACTTCTTCGATAGAGAGTGTTGAATGTATCGTCAATGCAGCCTCGGTTAATCCATGTAGTTGGCTCGCATATTGCCGCGATCGCATCAGCATTTGTTCTTTTTCTGTCTCTGCTCTGGTGCGACTAGTCACGTCAAGTACTAGAGATAATACTGAAACTAACTGACCCGATTCATCAGATAAGGCTGAATTATACCACTCACAATAGACAACGGAACCATCCTTAGTATAGTTGCGGTTTCGACAAATCAGCTGTTTTTCACTGCCACGAAACAACCTTCTAATTACGTCTTGAACTGTCTCTTTATCTTCAGTAGAAACAAATTGCCATTCGTGACATCTTTTACCCATAACTTCCTCAGCTTGCCAGCCAAAAATGCGCTCAGCTGTCTGTGACCAACGAGACACACGAAACTCATGATCCCACTCAATTACCGCCAAAGGGGAGTTCTCTAGATGAAAGGCGAGAATCGATAAAGCATCTTGCCACGAATCATGCCTTTGCTGGCGCTCAGTTATATTCCTATCTACCGCTGTCATCTCCACTAAGCGGTTTGTTTTGTGATTTACTTGTTTGACCTCTGTAATATCAATAAAGGTCAATACAACTGCATAGGGCACGACCGTATTCGGTAAAAATAAAGGCTGTGAGTTCATCAACAGCCAAACTAAATCACCGTTTGGTTTATACCAACCCAAAACGAAATTACAACAAGGTTTTCCTGTATTCCAAGCCACCACAGACGGGTGATTTTCCGCGCTCAAGGGCGACCCATCTTCACAAATAAGTTGAGTCAATTGTTGACAAACAAATGTTGAAGCAGGGGTTTTCTGGAGTCGAAGTTGCGGAAAGTTGCCAAGCGAGGGTTCCCCTTCATCGCTGCTGTGATATTTCACAACTTCCTGTGGTAAATTCTCTGAGGGTGGCTGACCAAAGGGTAATAACTGCGGTTGTTGAGCAATCCATTCCTGGATTTGCTCGGTTGTGAGTCCTAAAACCCTTTCGGCACTGGCATTACATGCTGTTATGCTGCCGTCAAAGAGTTGAAGCACCATCCCCTCGTTCACAACTGCGATCGTATAGTCGCCCACTTGTGTTCTACTTGGGGGTGTATTTTTTAGCTCCTCTTCAATCGGCTGATAATCTGACTTTTCCTGGTCTTCCATCTTGTTAGTTGCAATAAACTCAACGGGATTTTTTACTCAAAAGCTAGAATTATTCATCAGGAAAGTATTGTGAGGCTTACAATGTTTATCTCAAAAATACGGCTTGTTTTTATTGAGTATTCAGTAATCAAATCGGATTCCTATATCAGGTATTGAGTATTAAATATTGGGTATTATGTTCTGAGTATCAAGTATTAGATTTTAATTTCCATTACCCAATCCCCACTCTCAGCTTTGAAAGTATCAAACATCATGAATCCCCGTATTCTTTTAATCGAACTTGAGAGTCAAATAAATCCTCCTTGAGATAGGGGTTTAGTAAAAATTTAGTAAACAAGGATTATTAGAGATGATTTTTGTTAGTACTGAACCGTAGATGCCCTACCTCGAATAGCTTTCGTTAGCTGGATCGATTTGTGATTAAAGTTACAACAAAAAGTAGAAATTTATTAAGAACCTTTAAGTATAGATTGAAATAATCTTAAAAGATAAAAATGATAGGGACTGGGGAACTTGGGGCCTCCGCTCCCGGAGGAACTGGGTACAGAGGAAGATTAAATAATTAACGTCTAATGTGAATTAGATATTAAAACGAATGATGATTTTGTCAATGCCCTCACTCTAAATCTAGGTTAAGTACCATTCAGTAGTGGTGTGTCAAGACTAAAATATTGCATTAAAAAGAACTCTTGTGGGATGGGCGTCTCGCCCGTCCGTGGCGATTGTTGTCAAGTTAACGTAGAACCGATGTCCCGCAAGAAACTGAAGTTCCTTGCTAATAGCAAAAGTCATCTCAAGATGACTGAATATCCCCCAAGATTTTGAGTCTACTGAAGTAGACTTGAGCTATT
>NZ_JCACKM010000300.1:0-3861 GCF_059505385.1 Desmonostoc vinosum | reverse complement strand
CATTATTGAACTAATCGGTTCAGTTTAGCCGTTTGGGGAATTCGCCAACAGTGTCAGAAGCTTTGTGAATGGCTCGGTTATTTGCCCTTGGGTTTAGAGTTAGTAGGTCGCTATCTAGATCGAAAACAAGATTTATCTGTGTCAGCAATGCAGAAACGACTAGAAAAAGAAAAACTGGCACAAGAAGCTATTAATGATGATAATCAAGGAAGAAGTATTACTGCTGCTTTTGAACTTAGCTGGCAAGAATTGAGTGAGGATGCAAAAAAACTTAGTTATTTGTTGAGTTTATTTGCTCTTGCTCCTATTCCTTGGTGGATGGTTGAAAATTTACAAATTGAGCAGAAACTTGATAACTTAGAAAAACTTAGAGATGACTGGCTACTGAAATTTAGTCTCCTGCAACGTCAAGACAAAGATTTATATCAATTTCACCATCTAGTCCGTGAGTTCGTAAAAAACAAGTGTGATGAATTTGATGGCGTAAATGATTTAAAAAAAAGCTTCTGTAGCCAGATAGTGAATTTAGTAAATCAACTACTAAATAGAGAAGCTCCTGATGCAGCGGAAACTACTCCAATTATGCTCTTTGTCACGCACGTTGAAGAAATAGCAGTAACCTTCTCTTATATAATGGACTATAAAGAACTTTTCATTTCTCATACATGGCTGCTGATAATTTATAACTATTTAGGAATATACGCTCAAGCAGCACACTGGGGTGAAAAATATAAATCAGAAATGGCTCGTGGTAGTCAAGAAGACTTTAACTCACTTTACAATCAATATCTACTGAGTCAGATATATTTACGATAGGGAGATTTCAGAAAAGCAGAAATATACCTGCTAGAACTACTGCAACATACAAAAAATGTCTTTGATGAAGAAGATACTAAAGCTATTTTTGAAGCTCATGTGTTGAGTGATTTAGGAAGACTATTAGCAACTCAAGGTAGTTTTGAAAAGGCAGAGAATGATTGCAGAGAAGCCTTGAAAATTATGGAGAGAATAGTTTCTAAACAAGACCTTAACCTCACTCCTAATTTGAATCTCGATCTAATTCCAAGTTTGAGTGCTTTAGCTGATGTCTGTCGAATTCGAGGACAATATCAGGAGGCTGGAGAACTTTATGGAAGACTATTTGAATTGAGAGATTTTCAATCTGAAGAAGCTCAACAATACTTACAACAAAATCCTCTGGTTGTTATTGATATTATGATTAAGTGTTCTAGTCTCTACTTAGAACAAGGATTAACTAATGATGCTGAAGAATTTTGTAGATATGCTGAAGCGATTGTAGGGAGTGTTTTTGGAAATGAACATCCCATATATGCCATATATTTGAGCAATTTAGCACAAGTATATCTTGCCCAAGGGCGACATCAAGACGCAGAAGAAATTTGCTTGCAAGCCATTGAGATTAACCAATCTAAAGATAATACGGGACATCCTACTCATGCTATAAACCTCATGAACCTTGGTTCAATTTACACTGCACAAGGTCGTCATGATGATGCAGAAAAACTTTATAAAGAAGCACTAGAAATTCAAGAACGGGTTTATGGGCAAGAACATACAGATGTTGCAGAATCTCTATTGCGGTTGGCGGTAAATTATCTTGAACAAGGATTTTATGATAAAGCCAAGCCAAATTTGACGAAAGCACAAAAAATGTACAAATCTGTACTTGGTACAAGTCATCCGAAGTATGGTGAATTATTGTGTGTCCTTGCAGATGTTAGTTTTTTTCAAAAAGACTACGAAAAAACGGAAAATTTATATAGAGAAGCTATTGAAGTGTTTGCACAAACTCTAGGAGATGGCCATCCTAAATTAGGTGAAAAATTGTGTGTTTTAGCTGGTTTTTTAGTCAGCCAAAATCGTCAACAAGATGCAGAACCTTTATATCAAAGGTCGTTAGTAGTGGCAAAGCAGGTATTTGGCGAAGATAATCCAAATGTTTGTGAATATATGCTAGAGATTGCAGAGTTAAACCGTTCTCTTGGCCGCGAAGAAGAGGCGGAATCTATGTATGCTCAAGCAATTGGTATATACAATCGAGACAAGTCAATTAATCCTGATTTTTCAGAGGGATTGATGAGATTGATAGAGATTTATGAGTCTCAACGTCGTCATGATGAGGTAGTTGCTTTATACAAAAGGTTATTGGAAGTAAGCCGACGATTACTTGGTAACGAACATCCAAATATTGTTAATATTCTGAATAAATTAGCCAAATATCTGACAGAACAAGAGTTGTATCAAGAAGCTGCTGGGTTTCATGAAGAGGAACTCAAGATTAGAAAGCTTATTTTTAAAGAAAAACATCCCAGCATTGCTAATAACATGGTTAATCTTGCTTATGTTTATCAATCACACGCACTAGCAAGATTTGACGAAGCAGAAGAATTATATCGTCAAGCTCTAGAAATTAATACTAGTGCATATGGTGATTCACATCAAAAAGTTGTTATGATTCAGAAAGCTTTAGTTCAATTAGATAATTATAAAAAAATTAGTGAGTCTAATAAAAATGAACCTCATTCTCACGATGAAGATAGTATATCAGGTGCTAGTAAATCAGAAGCATTACCAAGAGAACTGCCACCCAATTATCAAACAGCAGTTCCGAGTCAAGAAATTAAAGAACAATCCATTGATGTAGAAAGTAAACTCTTAGAGAAGGAAAATTTACAACAGCAAAAAGTTAAACTGGAAAACGATCTGAGAAATTTGATACAGCAAAATAATCAACTGGAAGATAATCTGAAAAAATTGCAAGAGCAGCAAAATCTTTTTGAGGTACAGATTGAAAATTATCAGCAAAAAAATTTGGCCCACCAATTAGATATAAAAACTGTCGCCCAAGAATTAATTAGGCTATCTCAGGAAGAATATGCAAAACTATCTGAACCTTTAGCAGTTGTTCTTAATGATTTAGCACAGCAAAGACAAAATTATCAGCAAACATGGGATAAACTACAAACAGCAATTCAACAATTTAACAAATATGGAGAAGAAACAGATGAAATATGTTTTCATCTCCAGGCTTACCATCAAGCTGATGATGTTCTAGCTCAAAATCTTCTGCCCCTGGATAGTAATAAAGTAGATAAGATTATCCAAACAGTTCGTCAATTATTAGCTGATTTAGACAAAGAATTCTCTGATGCTCGGATTCTACACGATACAGCGCAGAAAAAATCTATTGTTACCTTTTAAATATGTCTCTTTTAAATATTGCAGAAATTTGTTGTGCTACACACACTCTTGGCCCTGGGCAACGTTTTGCGATCTGGGTTCAAGGTTGCTGTTTTCGTTGCCGAAATTGCATTTCTCCGGATTGGATACCCATGATGAAAGCAACTTTAATCGAGCCGAAACTGTTAGCATATATGGTGCTTTCAACGCCGAATACAGAGGGGATAACAGTTTCAGGAGGCGAACCAATGCTTCAAGCAGAGGCTCTGTTGGAACTATTCACTCTCTTGAGACAACAAAGAGATATATCCATCATTTGTTTTACAGGTTTTACTATAGAACAACTGCGGTCAAAATGCGATCGTAATATCGACAAAGTTCTTAACATCATTGATGTCCTTATTGATGGGCAATATGTACAAGAGCTTAATGACAACAAGGGTTGGCGTGGCTCTTCCAACCAGGTAATTCATTTTCTGTCTCCTAGATATTTACCAGAAGCCACTTTGTTTTTAAAGCGTGAACGTAATGTAGAGATTCATTTACGCAATAATGCAGCTCTAATGGTTGGCATACCCCCGCATAATTTTCAAAGAGCTTTTGAGCAATACTTCGGACAAAGTTAAGCAGCAATAACGCCGTAAGCTCGTAGGCTTTGGT
>NZ_JCACKM010000299.1:0-3870 GCF_059505385.1 Desmonostoc vinosum | reverse complement strand
ATTTAATGCTTTGAGTGATGCAGTGATTGAGATTACTGGTTATCAAGGTAGCTTAACTGATTTAGCGATCGCATAACTGAGATTATTAATCATAAAAGTAGCTGAGTTGAGTTAGCGATCGCATAACAATTGGTAACGAACCACAGTTTGTAGTAAGGACTTTAGTCCTCGAAATATTAAAGCACTAAAGTGCTTACTACAAACTTTAGCTATAAATATGCAATACCTAACTTTTCATATAGATTTACCCAACCGTCGCTTCTGATAACGCAGATATGCCAATCCCATCCCTGCTAATAATGTACCACCTGTTGTCAAAGGTTCTGGAACGGGTTCAGCAGATCTAGGAGTTAGTAAGAAACCATGTATCTGACCATCTGGATTTATAGCGTTGCCAACAATTTGCCCTTGATTATTAATCGCTGTGGCTACATCTAGTTTCCAATCTATACTATAGCAATCCTATTTGATTTACAAATATCGACAGCCTTAGATCCCAGGGCGAACGCATCTAAATATTAAAGATTGATGTTGAAGATAGAATTCCCCAACACCCCATCACACAAGACTTTCAGTAAATTAGGTACGAAATTAAATAAGAATGATAATCGTTATGAGGGGGGGGTGAGTTTGTGGCAGCCGTCGGTTGCCAAGCAATACAGGTTCCTTTTTGTAGTAAATTCAATGGCAGTAAACAAGAACAACCAGATTTTTGATTTATAATCTGGCGTGAGAGTTCCACTTACGCTCCAGATAAACATAGTTTTATATGACCACCTAATAAGTTTTTTTAGTACTAATAGATAGTGATTCATGTTGAGATAAGTCAATTCATAGTTTTAAAAATTATTGATTTATTTTGTTTATCAGTTTCTCAAGTTTTGCAGTTATCTATGTCATTTGAAAATCCTTTTTAATTTTTATTAGCAAATAAGATGCGTTTCCCCTGACTTGTATATTGAGCCTGATTTATTACCAGAAGTTGAACTTGCATTAATAGAATGGTTTAATCCACAACTAAATCAGACTGAAGTAATCTCTGACAAAAAGCGAATATCGCTTTATTTGGACGAAGCATTAAAGTCTGACTTAGAACGGCTAGCTAAGATTAGGAAGCGTTCTCTGTCAAATTTAATAGAAGTCCTTTGTGAAGAAGAGTTGGAGCGTGCCAGGAATAATGGAGAGTTAAAGGATGCTTGACCTCAAACCATTAACTTCCGCGCTATTTTCAGTGACTCTACAGAAGCGAACGCTTAGGAGTTCAGTTGAGGTTCTGGCAGCAGAAGCTGAAATTAGCTGCTCTTAAGCGCTTGTAGCCCTGGCTACAGCCATAATGAGAGTGAGCCAGTCTGAGCAAATACCCTTAACAAGGGTGAAATCATGGCTAAACCATCCTCAAAGCGCAAAAAATCTACCATCTCTTCATCCACTGACAGCACATCACCAGATAATCTTGTCCAAGAAGAAAACCCAGCTACAGCAACAATCACCGTTACTGCTGTTGAAGTACCAGAATTAACCGACCAAGAGATTCGCGATCGCTTGTACCTGGAACGCAAGGTAGAGCGGGCGTTTTTTGAAGCAGGAAAGGCACTGGCGGAACTACGTGATCGGCGAATGTACCGTTCGACGCACAAAACATTTGAGGAATATTGCCGCGATCGCTTCGGTCATAGTCGTCGCCAGTCTTATCTTTTAATGGATGCGGCTGTTGTTTTTGATAACTTGGTTGAAAAATGTGATCGGAACGATCACATTTTGCCGACTAATGAATGGCAAATTAGACCGTTGACTAAGCTAGATCCTGATACTCAGCCCGAAGCATGGCAACAAGCTGTAGAATCTGCCAAGGGAAAAGTACCATCACACCGGATCGTCAAAGACGTTGTGCAAAGAATTATGGAACGCACCCAAGTCCCTAACACCTACCAGATCGGTGAGGTGTGCCAAATTCTGACCAAAGACAATCTAGAACTCAGGGGTAAAAGCGGTTGCTGGGCAATTGTCACCGCCGTTAATAATTTCAGTTGTACCGTGAGAACTTGGGATGGAGAACTGACGGTTGGGGTGCAGCATCTCAAGTCATTTCAAAAGCGGGGGTCAAGTAGTCGATACTTTTTGCCTTATGTTGGTGCTGTAATACACTTGCACCTCCCGCTGTGGATAAGTTGATCCAGATTTAGCCATGTGGCGATCACTCCCAAAATGCCAACGTTTACAGATTTATCGCCGATGAACACATACATTCCCTCAAACGCAAACAGCGCGATTACTCTGCCTAAACCCTTGCGCTTGTGGCAATGCATCACGCTACTAATAGTTGAGGAGAATCTGCTGATCATCGAATTTGTAGTATTTGTAATTAAGACTCATGTCCATAATACAGTTGTAGTATATGTTTGTCTACATAGTTGGGGGATGGGCGATGCCTACAGCGGCAAGCTACACATCCTTAAAAAGAAGTTGTAGTTTTCTGGAACTTGCAACCCAGGCGTGGTAGTCATTAACAGAACAAGCGGTTTATAAATAACTTCTATAAATAACAGGGGAATATATCCCACAAAAGCCCGGTCACAACGACTGGGTTTTTTGGCAAGTAGACGTTTATCGCACCCAACAACAAAAAACCCCGGTTTTAAGTACCGGGGTTCGGGGGAGAAGGAAGAATGACGATGAGATACAGCGATACCGATGTTAAAAATTCTTAGCTAACCGCAAAAGCAACCAAAACTAAAGTAGTGACAATTAAAGTAGCGAATACACCTTGTACAACGTATTTGCGTTGTTCCCAAATTGCCGGGTACTCAGCGCAGTATACTTGGGGTTCAGTGGGGTAGTTGTTGAGAACGCCGTTTTCGTTAACAGTGGTGTACATAGTTTTTTTATTGCTTGCTTATTTATGTAAAGTAATATAACAATATCGTTACAATTGGTCAACAGGACTTGACAACAAAGGTCTGATAGCGGTGATAAGAAGCGCTTATCAGGAATGGGGGAGTCAGGCAATGCCCTGAAACAGCCACTAGGGACTGATGATAGATGAAAAGCGATCGCGTAGAGTGTCTGTAATACCAATTCCTTAAAGTATTGAATCTTGTCCTGCTTTGACGGTTGAAGATGGATGCGGCGCTATTTCGCTATTACTTGTGTCTGTAGGCTTTCGGTGTCATACCTGTGAGTTGGCGAAATTGTTTACTCAAATGAATGTGACTGTTGAACCCACAGGTTAAAGCAATGTCCATAATTGATTGGTCGGTTTGTTTCAACAACTGCTTTGCTCGTTCTACTCGTTGCTGAAGTAGATATTGATAGGGTTCAATTTATCTGTAAAATAGAACAAATGTACTATAACCAGAGGAGAAAACATGGCTACTAAAATTTTCGTGAACCTACCAGTAAAGAATCCCAATAAGTGACAATTTGATCCACTCTTTCTTTAGTTAAATGACCCTGATTACTGCTGTTGCGACTGCGAAACACCGGAGTATTACCAAACGCATTTGGTTGCAAATTGATTAATTCTACCCATAAAGACTTTGGCAATAACACACAACGGGATTTAGAACCTTTCCCTTTCACCTTTACTTGCCCACTATCTCCTCTGGTTTGTAAATCTTTCCATTTTAATCCGCACAATTCCGAAACCCTTAACCCACCCAATGGCAGCTTATCTCGCTCTGAATAATCCTTAGAAGCAACAATCTTGGGTGGGGAAGGGTATTCCCTATTGCTTTGGGGATCGACAACAGTACCACCTGGTTCTGATAAAATAGCTTCCATAGACGCGATCGCCCGAATCAACTTCCCCCCTTCATAAACCAATGACACCAATCGCATCATTTTTAACATTAGGTAAAGTTTTTAGATAAG
>NZ_JCACKM010000298.1:0-81932 GCF_059505385.1 Desmonostoc vinosum | reverse complement strand
TCTCTGATTCTCTAAGTACTTTTTTCTGAGCCTGAGCTTTTAGTCCAAACTCCAGCTTTAGCTAATATTTTCTTTCCTGTGGTTCAAACATAGTAATCGTCACCGGGCGATACTGGATATCAATACCTGCTGGTGAATAATAAGCCATTGTATGTTTGAGAAAGTTAGTATCATCTCGTTGAGGATAATCTTCGCGGAAGTGAGCGCCACGACTTTCTAGGCGATTTAAGGCCGATAATAAAATCGTTTGTCCCACTATCATTAAACTTCGTAATTCTAAGGCTTCGACAATTTCTGTATTCCAGCAATCGCTCTTGTCATCTAAATAAATTTGTGGATATTGCTGTTGTAATTCTTCAAGTTTTTGCCAACCTTCACGCATTAATCCTTCAGTGCGAAAAACGCCGCAATATTGAGTCATGCAATCTTGGAAAGCTTGACGAACTTGGTTAATACGATATTGTCCTGGCTGTTCTAATAAAGCTTGGATTTGTTGCTGAGCTTCTTTTCGATAATGTTGCTCGTCTACAGAGGGTAACTTGCGTTTTTGCACGTATTGAGCGATCGCAGCCCCAGTCCGCTTGCCATAAACTACACATTCCAACAAAGAATTACTACCGAGGCGATTGGCCCCATGCACAGAAACACACGCAGTTTCTCCAGCCGCAAAGAAGCCTTCTACCAAGCTATCACCACTACTACGCACTCGACCATCAATGTTAACTGGAATGCCACCCATACAATAGTGAATTGTCGGGCGGACTGGCATCGGCTGAGTTACGGCATCAACACCAACAAGTCGATGGGCTTCTTCCCAGCAGAAGGGGACACGGCTCATAATTTTTTCCTTGCCCATGTGCCGCAAATCAAGATAAACAAAAGGCCCGCCTGCACTGCCATCAGGATGAATACCACGACCAGCGCGAATTTCGTAGGCGATCGCTCGTGAGGTAATATCACGAGGAGCCAGTTCCATGCGACTAGGCGCATAGTTGGCCATAAAGCGATCGCCCTGGCTATTAATCAGATACGCCCCTTCCCCACGCACTGCTTCGGAAATTAATACCCCTACCGGATACAAGCCAGTGGGATGAAATTGCACAAATTCCATATCTTCGAGTGGCAAACCGGCGATCGCGGTCATTGCCAAACCATCGCCTGTAGAAGCGTAATCATTAGATGTAGTATTATAAACGCGACCATAACCACCAGTAGCAAACATCACTGCTTTAGCGCGTACTACCTGAATATCGCCATTTAAAAGGCTGTACATTACTACACCCTTCGCTTCGTTTTCTTCCAAAATTAGGCGTATTACGTACCACTCTTGGTAAATTTGCACACCATAACGTCGTAAATTGTTGACCAATTCGTGCAAAATAGCGTGACCAGTCTTGTCGGCGGCGTAGCAAGTACGGTTATGAGAATGCCCACCAAAAGCTCGTTGGGCGATGCGACCATCACTCAAGCGAGAAAACAAAACACCCATGTGTTCCAGGTCAATCACCACATCTGGGGCTTCCTGGGCGAGAATTTCCACTGCATCTTGGTCTGCTAAATAATCAGAACCCTTGACAGTATCAAAAGCATGTGCTTCCCAAGTATCAGTAGAATCCACATTTTTTAAAGTTGCAGCGATACCGCCTTGGGCAGCGACGGAGTGGGAACGAATCGGATGGGTTTTGGCAACCACAGCAACATTTAACCTGGGATCAGTTCGAGCAATCTCCACAGCCGCACGGCATCCCGCTAATCCACCTCCAATAATCATGACATCGTGTTCCAGCATAATTAGCCTCCAACTGCAAAAGACTGCTGTTCTATTGTAGAAATGTGAGCAATTAGTGATGCGTGATAAACGTATTTACAAAAAAATTCCCTGCCTGTAGGCAGGGGATAATTCAAAATTCCCAATGAAGAAATATAGTTTTGGTAGGCAGCCTGTCAGCTAGCGGCTTGTACAGGTTTTTGCTGAGAAACATTACCGGGTATGGGTTGGGTTTTGGTTCCTGGTTCTATAGCAGTTAATTCAATATGATTTAACAATGTAGTCACAAAGGCAAATAGTAAGAAAGGCAGCGATAGTAGAACGACAAGGCCTACGGTTGCTAAAGCATAAACGGGTCGTTTAGCACCCATCAGCGCCAATGCAGATGCCAAGCTAATGGTAATTGTGATTAACCAAACAATTATCTGACCGTAGATATCACCAAAGGTCAGGGTACAGACAAACCGATAGTTTTGAATATTATTAATGTTCATTACATTTGCCTCATGTCTTGCCTATAGGTTCTACGTTAGAGCCAGGTTTGGCTTAGAGACAATTTCTAAATATTTTTCCAAGGTTTGTAATATCGCTTCACAATCAGGTTTTATTGGCAAAGGAGCATGAAGCAGGGGGAGAAATTTCATGGTTGTTCATCTTTTTGCTGGAGAAGAGATTGCCAATCAGTAATCGCTTGCTCTGTCCATAACCAATTTGTAGCTAATTTATCTATTTGAAAACCAAGTGGGTCATACTTAATAACCATTTGGCGTAACTTGATTGCTTCACTTATGTACTGTGTTTGTTTAGTAACAGGTTGTCCTTGTGCAGTTTTATACAACCCAAGAGCTAAGCCAGCGTAAGAAGTTAAAGCATCTCCAGATGCTGCTGTATTTGCAGATATTGCTGCATTAGAGGCTGTATTCTGCTGTTTGATAGCTAAATTTAGCGCTTTGAACCAAGAATCATTAGCTCGATTTATATCGCCTTCTGTGTAATAAGCAAATCCTAAAGCGTTATTATACAAAAGCGATTCTGGTTTAGCTTTCACGGCATTTTCCCAGTAGCGGCGAGCATCATCGATGCTGTATTTATTCTCTCCAGTTTGGAGAAACTGCCATGCTAATCGTCCTTTGAGAAAGTTGACAGCTGGATCATCAATTTGCTTTTGGGGAACAAGATTGAGGGCAGTTTCAGCCGACAGAAGTGCGCCTCGGTTGAGTAGTTCTTCTACGGCGGCAAGTCCTGCTTGTAAATCGCCTTGGTTTAATTTTTCAGTGGCAGTGGCGGTGAGAATCCCAGTTGGTACTTTTTGTGAGTTAATAGTTGAACGATCGCCTAAATTTTGAGATTGGGGAGGAACAAGGGGAATGTGTGGCAATTTTGACCAAGGTCGATTGTGCCACCAATTTAAACCGATCACAACTGCGATCGCGCTCATGCTGACAATACCTAAAATCGGCCACAGCTTATAGCGTCGGTGACGTCGCCTTGATAAGGCTGGTTGTGGTGATGACAGATGAAGATGATCCCAATCTTTTTTCAAGTTTCCAGAATTTGGAGTTACCTTTGCTACTTCTTCACCCCACAACTCTGGTTCTTGATCCCCAGAAGTCGTTTCCTCTGGAATTTGCTTTTCCTGAAGACTATTTTCATGAGTTTCTGATGCTAGTTCCGCAGTTATGGGAGTTTGCTCAATCGCGGCTTTTTGCAGATCTAACTGGCGAAACAAATCTGAAACAATCGCAGAATCTTCTGCATAACTTGGGTCATCATACTCAATTTCATCAACGAGATCACCCCAAGTATCTTCACCCAACCAGTCTAACTCTGAAGAGTCCCGTGCTAAACCAGCAGGGAGCATTTCTTCGAGCGCTAGTGGTATATCAGTATCATCAGCTACAGCAGCATAAATAGAATTGGGAGTTGCCATTGTTGATGAACTGTAGTGGTTTAGCTGTTCGGCACTTTCGTTTAGCTCAATTTCTTGGCTGAGAAACCCATCAAATTCTCGTTGCAGATACAAAATTGGTAGTGCCCAGTACATTTGGTGAGAACCATAGGCAGAAATTAAACCTTGGCGCACCCGACTGACACACAAATCGACAGGATATCCTTGACTCAAGTTACGGTAAAGTAATTGTGTGAGTGTCAGTGCTACTTCATCAGGAATGCGTTCTGACATTGCCAAAACGCTTCTAATTCCGCGTTTTACCAAACTTTCTGTAAGGTTGCGTTCACCCGTATCTCCAGCAGTATCAGATGTAGCAGTGTATGCCCCAAAACAGGAATTAAATACTGCCATTTGGATATTATTGTTGACGAGCAAGCCTGCTAAATCGTCCCCACTCAAAGTTTCCGTTAAGCCAGTTCTGTGACTGACAAGATAAATTTCTCCACCATTGGGGCCTAAGTTACTATGACCAGAATAGTGCAGAACATGATATCTTCCTTGTTCTAAGGCTTGGGTCAGTTCTTCTCGTCCTGGTTGGTCTAAAATAGCAAGTTCAATTTCTGGTAAATGAGAACCATTTTCAGTGGGTCGGAGTATTTGACGATGCAGTTCAGCTTGTAGTTTAATAACTTCTTGTTTTAATAGATCAAGACGGACTTGATCTGTGGGGGAAGCAATTACCATCAATACTTTTACCCCACCTTCTTCTGGTGGCATCGGGATATTTTGCGATGGTAGGCGAGATGCTGGGAGAATTCCACTTTGGAAGCGAGAAAAAGCGACATAAGGCCCTGTTGCGAGGGGGCGATCGCCTGCGTGCATCACTTCCCAAGGCAAACGAGCCAATCTAGTATCTTTGAGTCCTAAACGCAAGCGCAGTACCTGTTGGTGATTCTGAGCAATCCCTTGGGCAGTAATCCAACTATCCCTGAGAGTACCTTGAAATAGCGCATTATAAAATTGCTGACCTAATGCCACCAAATTCACAGAATTTCTAGCGATCCCAGCGGCGGATTGCGTCAAAGTATCTCCCTGCAACACCGACCGCAGAGGGTCATTCATCAGATGTCCAGCAGCCATCAGCCAATCAGCCACAGGCCAAGTCACCAATTCTTCCGCCAATGGTACTCCAGGCGCGACTTGTTCCGTCCGCACCAAGTAGTCATTTTGTCCTACTGGAGTTACCGAAATGTGAAATTCCTGGGTCACGGCTTCTCCTGTGCGCTTTTTAAATCTGGTTTGAAACGCGAAAGTTTCAAGTCGATTTTTTGCTCCTTCTGATACTTTAGATGCATCCCGCTAATGAATGTTTCTGACTTGGTGTTGTTTTAATTTTTCTGCCTCTACAACTTTATCGCCAATTCAAGGGTTTAAGATCCCTACATTTTGTCGTAGCTTTGGTTTCAATCAGGATTTAAATTAAGAGTCTGTAGCAAGATCCCGCAGCGTAATATTTTCAATTTTCAATTTTTAACCGGATTGGATTACTACTGCCAAGAACACTTTATTGGTAGATGCACCTTGATCTTCAACTCCCCTGGTTGGCTAACACCCACTAGGGGTTTTTTCAATTTTGGTAAACGGTAGCAACTCGTGGTACAGCATTTAGGAAACAATGGTGCTTCACCTTAAAATATTTTATTGATCTATCCACCTTCAAAACTTATACCATTTTGGCTTTTAAATTGTGAAAGAGTTACTGGATAAGCTTTTCACCTATCCATATGTCGTAATTATTTATCAAATTAGGATCACACAACATCAATGATATTTAGAACAGTAAAGGTATGAGGGTTTAAGGGTGTAGGTAAAAGTTTTTTCCCTAGACCCCTACTCTCATACACTCATAATCACACACTCAGCATCAACAAATACCAAGTGTGCGTAAGTTCTGACCTTGATCTTCAGCTCTCCCAGTCGGTAGCAATCCACTATAGCTTTTTAGCACCAAATGACAATCAACCTTTTTCTAAATTTATCCGGAGCTTAGTGGTTAAACCTAGAACATTTAATTGGTAGATGCACCCTGATAACTAGCTCCCCCGGTTGGCTAACACCCACTGGGGGTTTTTTATATGTTTCTGAATCAGCAATAACTGCCAACATCACCTTTTTTTATAGAGCATACTAGGTTGCATTTGGCAGGCATATCCCGATAACTAGCTCCCTTGGCTGATTAACATTCACTGGAGGTTTTTCAAGTGAGTAAACAGCAACAACTTCAAACTACACAAATTTATTTAGTGGATAGTAGTCAGCCTGAGAATTTCTAATTGGTAAGTACACCCTGACAACTGACTTCCCTGAATAGCAAGCACCCTTTGTTCTTTTTAAACGACATCACTCTTTAGGAGATTGTTACCTTTTTATCCGGAATATACTGCCTCTTCCTAGAAGAGATGATTAGTAGATACACTCTAATAACTCACTCCCCTAGCTGGTTGGCACCGTCTAGGGGTTTTTTCTATTTAGAGTCACCATGAATTTACATAGTGATAAATTTATCCAGAACACCTTAGTGTTCGTAGAAGAAGTTACTGGTACACAGATCCTGATAAACCACTCCCTTGGTTAGCAATCCTGCTCGGATTGGTTTCTGTTCAGTGCGTAGTTTGAGCCTGAAACAGATTCTTGGTAGATGCACCTTGATAACTAGCTCTCTTAGTAGGCTAGCACCGACTGAGGAATTTTTCTATTCTAAGGAAAAAACAACTTCAATTTCTACAAATTGATCCGGATAATTGTCTTAAACCCCAGAACATTTAATTGGTAGATGCACCCTGATAACTCACTCCCCTGGTTGGCTAACGCTTACCGGGGGTTTTTTTGACAGTGACGATTGTTTCTGACGACAGGCAAGCCACTACTTTTATTGCCACTGTTGATAGATTTTTGGTGTGCTTCTGATGTTAGCAAAGAGCAAAACCTGCACACTCATCCCCTGAATCGCTTTCTCCTTATTGTGAGCTAAAGACCCACTCTAAAATGATCGCTGTGATATTTAATCATATTCTTAATTATTTTTCTATATTTTGATTGGAATTGGGGACTGGGTAATTATTTTTTTCCCTCATCTTTCGATTGGTGAGCGATCGCATAGCATGTTCGACAGGATAAGTCAAACCACATCTCCTCAAGCTGACTCATCTTGAGGTGTAATGTAAGATATTTGATTGTGATTGTTAGTATGCCAGCAATATGTTAATATCTTTTAGCCTATTCCTAAGATACATTGCTTATAACCAGAGAGTAGCTAGCCCATGAGTTTAGCTGTGATTAAGTTTTCCTCAGAAGAGTGTGGTATTTGCCACAAAATGTCCTTCTATGACCAAAAGGTGTCAGAAGAACTGGGTTTGCAATTTATCGATGTCAAAATGCAAGATACTGCTGCTTATCGTAAGTATCGCAAGATTTTATTAACTCAATATCCTGATAAATCAGAAATGGGATGGCCTACTTACATTATCTGTGATTCTCCTGAAGGAGAATTTCAGATTGTGGGTGAGGTAAAAGGTGGTCATCCCAAGGGAGAGTTTAGAAGTCGTTTACAAGTCGTGATGCGTAAAGAAAGCGTCATTCATGGGGGGGATATAAGTGAATAACCGAATTTATTCGGTGGTATGATTGAACTAATGGACAGGGCCTTGTCCATTGGGTTAGATGATATAAGACGGGCTGCGCCTGCAATCATTGTTTGACCCCAGAATCCGCCGTTTTTTAAACGGGGGAGTATGTCAAAAGAAGTTCTCAATTCCACAGCTAGTCAGAACTAATTACTTCAAAAGATTTTACTTCTAGGACAGGGCCAATCATGGCAGTGGTCATGATGTCTTCACGCACCTGCCCTTTAATTTTTGCTTTTTGTCCAGCTTTGAGTAAGTTTTTGTCAGCCCCTTTAAGGATTTCGTAGGTGACACCATCGTCTGTAACTAACGCCCATGCACCCATACCTAGATCACGGCGTTCAATTTTACCTGTAACTGTAATACTCATAAAAGTCTTAATTAGGGAGTGGTGAGTGGGGAGTAGGGAGTGGGGGAAGATTTGGTTCGACTCTGCGGTAGTTGAGCGTAGCCGAAACTCACCAACCGGGAGATGAGGGAGTAAAAAAGCTGGGGAGCTAGGGAGGCTAAGGAAATTGGGGGAGAAAGATAATTTCCTATTCTCCATTCCCCATTCCCCATTCCCCATTCCCCTTTTAGGCAGTTTGCCCGTTGTTTTTCAGGGCTAAACGAGCAAGTCCATAGCAAAGTAGGGCATTGACAATCAGGAAAATACGTGCAACATTTCCGCTGCCTAATCCCCAAACTGCTGGGTCGTAAAACGCACTGACTGTTAAGCACGCTGCAATACCAAGGGTAGAACCAATTGCAAACCACTTCCAACTAGGATGTCCTAGCAGTAACGCCATTAACACGACAGGAATTAGGACGCTAGCAAACAGAGGATTAAAAGCATTTGTCCCCTGTATGGTGTTGCCTAGTTCGGGAATTGAACTGCCCAAAATCCGGAAAGGCCATTGGGGTAGGTCAAAGATATAGATTCCTTTAAGGAAGAATAATCCAGAACTGCCAGCAATTAAGCCGCTAGATAATGGCCAGCTCCAAGAGAAGGGGAAATAAACCCGTAAAAACCAAGCTAGTAAATAAGAACCAACTACCATCAAAATCTTGGGTAATAGTGCTATGGCACCACCATCAATCCAAAAGCCGGGGTTGAGGTAGCCGCTATCTCGTAGCCAGCGGAAGAAATCGGGGAAACTGATTTGCCCTTCGGTGGCGAGTTTAACTGCTGCTTGGGCATTGAGTTGTCCAGCACCGTAGTAGTTCAAACCATCATCTTGAATAACTCGTGCCGATTGCTGGAGGACTTTAAAGATGTCTTCTGGGTCTTTAACGCCAGTAGCTCTAATTAATGCTGCCACACCTGCAACGTGTGGGGAAGCCATGCTAGTACCCTGTAAGCCCAGAAAAATACCTTCACCGTTTTCGTCTATGGTTTCTTGGAGAATTTGACCGGCTTCACTGCCGCCAGGGGCGGAGATATCTACTCCTGCACCAAAGTTAGAATAGGGGGCTTTTTCGCTATCAGGGCCGTATGCTGAAACCCCAATGACGTGAGGATAACGGGCTGGATAGCTGACTCCGCTGGTGTTTTCATTGCCAGCGGCGGCAATAATGACTACGCCTTTTCTATGGGCATACTCGATCGCTTGCTTCATCAGTTGGCTTTCACCACCACCACCCAAGCTCATATTAATCACATCTGCGCCTTTATCGGCAGCAAATTTAATAGCTTCGGCAATATCAGCAACTGTACCACCGCCATAGGCACTGAGTACTTTTAATGGCATGAGGTTGGCTTCGTAGGCAATGCCAGCTACGCCATATTTGTTATTGGTGGCTTGAGCAATAGTACCTGCTACATGAGTACCGTGTCCGTGGTCGTCTTTGGCTTCTTCTCGGTCGTTGACGAAATCGTAGCCTTTGACGAATTTGGTCTCATATAAGTCGCGCACACGGGTAATGCCAGTGTCAATGACAGCAACTGTGATGCCACTACCTTTGGTTTGACTCCACGCGCCCTCTATGCCAATTTGGTGCAAATTCCACTGTTTGCTGTAATATTGGTCGTTAGGGCCAGTTAATGAAGTATTGACTTCATCGTCTTGAGGTCTTAAAAATTCTCCTAGCCAAGCAGTTTCACCGGGTTTAGGAATTTTATAAATGTAATTTGGCTCGATGAATTCTGTAGCTTTGGCAAATTCAGATTTTTTCAACTCTTGCAATCGTTGCCGATCGCCTTTCACAATATACACATTGTCTTTTGCTGAGAACTTATTGTCTAATTGGGGTGTAACGTTATATTTTTGAGCGATCGCTTTTAAATCTTGTTGCACGACTTCAATCGGAATATCTTCCCGAAAATCAAGCAAAATCGTCTCAAATTCTCCTTTAGCTGCTATTCCCTGATAATTCAGAAAACCAAACACAGCAGCAACTAACCCCATGACAAACAAGCACAATAATATAAGTTTTCTCATATTAACTCTTCACCGCTTTTTGTCAGTTTGTTCACTACGATAACTTATCTCAGTTGTTTATTGGTGTATTTTGCACATTAGTTACAATATTCACTCAGGACTTAGGACTTTTTTGAACAATGGAACGCGGTCTTTTGTGGTTGCCCCTCTTAGCAATGTTTTTTTGGTTAGCTTGGCAAGGCTCGCAGGAATATCAAAAAGTTGAAACCTATCGAGCTTGGGCGGAGCAATTTGAACGGGCTAAGTACGACATTTATGCTGTACTGGGTCAAAAAGGTAACAATATAACTTGGGGTAAACCCACGCCAAAAGGCCCAATTAAATTAGAAACGTTTTCTTTATTAGATACTCAAGAAGTCTATCTATTAGTAGATGACAAATTAATAGATCTAGAGAATTTACCACAAAAAGGACGTTCTATAGAATTAGAATTTCTCTTTTTTGAACCTGCTAACTCAGTACGCGTTCCGTTTACAGAAATTCCTTTAGCAGCAGAATGGGGTAAATATTTGCAGGGGGCATTACAGGAATTGCGATCGCGATAAAGTGGGGAATGGGGAATCAAGAGGACACGGGGACACGGGGACGCGGTGAGACAGCGAGTAAAGGAGGGTTTCCCTCCGCAGGCGACTGCGTTAGCGAGCTTGCGAGCGTCACCCGAAGGGTGACGCAAAGAAACTTTCATGTACATTCCCGCGTTTCCCTCTCTTGGCGTCTTCTCCCTCATCCCTCTTATTCTCCAGGCTTTGTAAAATATTGATAGAGAGCATTACCTAACAAAAACAAAAGGTGACTATGCGATTACTACACACAATGCTGCGGGTAGGCAACCTTGAAGAGTCTTTGAAGTTCTACTGCGAAGTCCTGGGCATGAAACTACTGCGGCGAAAAGATTATCCAGGAGGAGAATTTACCCTCGCTTTTGTTGGCTACGGTGAAGAAAGCGACAATACAGTACTGGAATTAACCTATAACTGGGGAGTAGAAAAGTACGAATTGGGTAGTGCTTACGGTCATATCGCCCTTGGCGTTGATGATATTTATACTACCTGTGAGGAAATTAGAAATCATGGCGGTAAAGTTGTGCGGGAACCAGGCCCCATGAAACATGGTTCGACGGTAATCGCTTTTGTGGAAGATCCGGACGGATACAAAGTTGAACTGATTCAATTAGGTACTCAAGGATCTGCTACAAAACAGCAATCACAACAACTTGTGAGTCAGTAATTCTCCAAAAAGAATATTAGGTGATCGAGTTGAGCATCAAGCAATGCCGCCAGCAAAAAATCTGTTGGCAGAAGTTTTTAGTAGGAGGTCTAGCAAGTTGCGGTATTTTCAGCCAAATATGCTTACCGTCACAGGCTGATGAAGGAACTGGGGACTGGGGGAGGAGTTTTTCAAGTACCCAATTCCTGACCCCCGATCCCCAATACCCAATACTTAGTACCCAAGTAACCCAGCAAACTTCGGTATCAGAACTATCTGATGTCAAGCCAACAGACTGGGCTTATCGAGCGTTACGATCACTTATGGAACGCTATGGAGTCCTATCTGGCTACGGCAACGGTAAATTTCAAGGTAATCGCCCCGTCACCCGTAACGAATTTGTCGCAGGTTTAGCAGCAACTTTAGATAAAGTAGATAGCTTGAGTATCGATGCTATTGGCGATCAAGAAGACATCATGATTTTACGGCGGTTACAAAGAGAACATGGTTTAGCTTTAGAACAATTGCGACAGCAACTAAACACAATTAGCGATCGCACTACTCAACTCCAAGCTGATCAATTTTCTCCTACTACCAAACTCCAAGGTCAAATCATTGTTGCTTTAAATGATGGTAGTAACGTTAACAATACTCTAATTAACCGTGAACGTTTAACTCTAACCACCAGTTTCCATCCACAAGATTTACTGATCACTCAGTTAGAATCTGGTAACAACGGCGGTGATGCCATAACTTTGGCTAATCAAGAAAACCCTCTCAACAAGAGTGGTTTGGTTGGTGAGCATGGCGGACTTAACTATACTGCCATTGAGCCAGGGTTAAATCTCAGAAAGTTATATTACTCTTTTCACCCCTTCCCTGATGTAGCTATTACCGTTGGGGCGAAAATGTCACCACGGGATTTTATTGACCGTAACCAGTATGCTAACAATGAGGCAATTGATTTTAGTTCTAGCGTTTTGATCAATAATCCCCTGATTGTACAAAACCAAATTGATCGTCATGGTGGTGCAGGATTAGCGATCGCTTGGCAACCTCAGTCTAGTAAATTTATTTTGCGATCGCTTTACATTGGTGCCAATGCTAATCAACCAAACTCAACTATAGATGGTGGTTTATTTGGCGATCGTCGTCAAGCAAGTGTAGAACTAGAATACTCACCAAACAAGCACTTCGTCTTCAGGCTGCAATACACCAATGCTTTAATTAACAATACAAAAATTAATGCTTTTGGTATCAACGCCGAATATGCCCTCAACCGCAATGCAGGGATTTTTACTCGCTTAGGAATTGGTGACTATCAAGGATTTAACACCGCGATCAGCCAAAATTTAGATTTACATCCTTTGAGTTGGGCAATTGGTTTGAGTTGGCGGAATTTAGTCTTGCCTCGTAGCATTGCGGGAATTGCGATCGCCCAGCCTTTCGTTACAGATAGTTTTGGTAATGCTACTCAGACGAACTTCGAGACATTCTACAATGTTACCCTGAGCGACAATTTTAGTATTACTCCCATAGTATCTGTGGTCAGTAACGCTAATAACGATAGTTCCAATGACACCATCTGGCAAAGTACCCTCAGAACCGTGTTTTCGTTTTAGATTAGGGAGTAGGGGAAAGAGGGGATGTGGTTCGACTTCGCTCACCAACAGGGAGATGAAGAGGACGCGGAGAATAACAAATGACAATTCCCGATTCCCCTTCGGGTTCGCCAGTCCCAAAAAATATAAAACTAAAAATCGTAAAATTGTAAAGATGCAGCCTACAGATCCTAATAAATTTACTGATAAAGCCTGGGAAGCGATTGTTAAATCCCAAGATATAGTTCGTGCTTATCAACAACAGCAATTAGATGTTGAACATTTAATTATTGCCCTGTTAGAAGAACCCACTAGTTTAGCAATACGTATCCTTGCCAGATCTGAAGTTGATCCAATCCGTTTACAACAGCAACTAGAAGCCTATACTCAACGTCAACCCAAAGTTGGTAAAAGCGATCAACTCTATCTCGGTCGTAGTTTAGATGTTTTATTAGACCGAGCCGAGGATATTAGAACTGGGATGAAAGATGCTTACATCTCCATAGAACACATGCTCCTAGCCTTTGCTGAGGATGAACGCATCGGTAGGCGGATGCTCAAAGCCTTTAGTGCGGATACCGCTAAGCTAGAAGCGGCGATCAAAACTGTACGTGGTAGCCAAAAAGTGACAGATCAAAGTCCAGAATCACGTTACGAAGCTTTACAAAAGTTTGGTAGAGACTTGACAGAACAAGCAAAATCTGGAAAGCTCGACCCAGTAATCGGGCGGGATGACGAAATTCGGCGCGTAATCCAGGTATTGTCTCGACGTAGCAAAAATAACCCAGTGCTGATTGGTGAACCTGGAGTAGGAAAAACAGCGATCGCAGAAGCACTGGCACAGCGAATGGTGAATGGTGATGTACCGGAATCTTTGAAAAACCGTCAGCTAATCTCTTTAGATATTGGTAGTTTGATTGCTGGAGCCAAACTGCGGGGAGAATTTGAAGAACGCTTGAAAGCAGTTCTGAAGGAAGTTATGGAATCTAACGGTCAAATTGTCCTGTTCATTGATGAACTGCACACTGTTGTTGGTACTGGTTCTAGCCAACAAGGGGCAATGGATGCAGGGAATTTACTCAAGCCAATGCTCGCACGGGGAGAATTGCGTTGCATCGGGGCAACAACCTTGGATGAATACCGTAAACACATTGAAAAAGACGCAGCACTAGAACGCCGTTTTCAGCAGGTATTTGTAGATCAGCCCAGCGTAGAAAATACTATTTCCATTCTCAGGGGTTTAAAAGAACGCTACGAAGTTCATCACAATGTTAAGATTTCTGACTCAGCGCTAGTGGCGGCGGCAACTTTGTCAGCACGTTATATATCAGACCGTTTTTTGCCCGATAAAGCTATTGACTTAGTAGATGAGGCAGCCGCACAACTGAAAATGGAGATTACCTCCAAGCCTGCCGAATTGGAAACTATCGACCGTCGCTTAATGCAGCTAGAAATGGAAAAACTGTCATTGGCGGGAGAAGATAAAAGTATTGCTCCAACTAGAGAGCGTTTAGAACGCATTGAGCGAGAAATCGCCACTCTCACAGAAAAGCAGCACAAATTTAATGAGCAGTGGCAAGGAGAAAAGCAGCTATTAGAAGCAATTAGCGCTTTAAAGAAAGAAGAAGATGCTCTCAAAGTACAAATTGAGCAAGCCGAACGCGCTTATGACTTGAATAAAGCTGCTCAACTCAAGTACGGTAAATTAGAGGGAGTACAACGCGATCGCGAAGTTAAAGAAGCGAAACTCCTAGAAATTCAAAGTCAAGGCTCCACCTTACTGCGAGAACAAGTCACAGAAGCTGATATTGCCGAAATTGTCGCCAAATGGACAGGAATCCCCGTTAATCGTCTGTTGGAATCGGAACGACAAAAGTTACTGCAATTAGAACATCATTTACATGAACGAGTTATTGGGCAGCAGGAAGCCGTCGCCGCAGTAGCAGCGGCAATCCGTCGCGCCCGTGCAGGAATGAAAGACCCCTCGCGTCCCATTGGTTCATTTTTGTTCATGGGCCCCACAGGTGTAGGCAAAACCGAACTTGCCCGTGCTTTGGCACAATTTCTCTTCGATTCTGACGATGCCCTAGTGCGCCTAGATATGTCTGAGTATATGGAGAAACACTCAGTTTCTCGTCTTGTAGGAGCGCCACCGGGGTATATTGGCTACGAAGAAGGGGGTCAACTTTCTGAAGCAATTCGCCGCCATCCTTACTCAGTAGTACTACTGGATGAGATAGAAAAAGCTCATCCTGATGTGTTTAATATTTTATTACAAGTATTAGATGATGGCAGAATTACTGATTCTCAGGGTAGGTTAGTGGACTTTCGCAACACCGTAATTGTCATGACTAGTAACATTGGTAGCGAACACATTTTAGATGTGTCTGGCGATGATTCTAAGTATGAAACAATGCGGAACCGAGTGACAGATGCCTTGCGATCGCACTTCCGCCCCGAATTTCTCAACCGTGTCGATGACATCATTCTTTTCCATACCCTCAGTCGCTCAGAAATGCGGCATATCATCCGCATTCAACTTAAGCGGGTAGAAAATCTCCTCCGCGAGCAAAAAATCTCCTTTGAGATCTCTTCACCTGCTTGTGATTACCTTGTAGAAGCTGGCTATGACCCAGTTTACGGCGCTCGTCCCCTCAAGCGTGCAATCCAGCGAGAAGTCGAAAACCCCATCGCCACTAAATTACTGGAAAACACTTTTATCTCTGGAGATACGATTTTTATCGATAAGAGTGAAAATGGTTTAACTTTCAGCAAAGAACTACCCGTTAAAGTATCAGTTTCACAAACTCCAGTTAAACTAATTGAATCGTCATCTGAACCGTGAAAATACACAAATTTGGTATATATTTAGGCACAACTAATATATGGATATTTATCTTTTTTCTAACTAGATTTCCACGTAGTAACTCAGTACAACAAGGGCATGAAAACATCTTTTTACCAATCCCCAGTCACCAATCCGCATTTTTAAGACAGAGTAGCTCAACCGCAAATTTAGTGTCAAAATTGATATCAAGCGGAACAGTAATAGGTGATTATAATCACAATCTCTCATGTGCCGACTTCAAGTACTCATAAAGTCCGCATTTGCAACTGAAATTGTTGATTTGTCAAATTGCCTAATTTACTCAACTTCATAAGGACAATTTTTATGCAACAACTCATCACTTCCTTAGAACTTCAAAATTCACGATACCTATCAAAAAAAAGACTGATCAGTTACCATCATCAGTTACGTTTAATATTTTCACTCGGTAGTCAAGTCAAAAACATTTTGGAAATTGGGATTTTTAATTCTTTTTTTGCGGATATACTGAAGCGATATAAATACAACGTTTCTACCGCAGATATTGACCCTAACCTCAATCCAGATATCATTTTGGATTTGACAAAAGATATTTCACACCTAAAAGGTAAATTTGATGCGATCGTGCTGTTTCAGGTATTAGAACATTTTCCTTATGAGCAGTCAGAACAAGCTCTCAAACAACTTGCAGAAGTAACAAATAGATTTTTAGTGATTTCAATTCCTTATAATACTTTGTATTTAGGACTTGAGGTTGGAGTTTCCATAGCTGATAGAACAAGACATTTATTATTCAGCATACCAAAATTCTGGGATACAAAACCTATATGTGATCAACACTACTGGGAAATGGGAATAAAAGGATATCCTAAAAAGCGGATTTTAAACTCCGTTGCTAAAGCTGGGTTAACAGTTAAGGAAGAATTTAGAGATGTCGGTCATCCATATCACTACTTTTTGGTGTTAGAAAAAAATACCAGCAATACTTAAACGTTTTTCCTATTTGCTTTTCTCTGTGGGAGTTAGAGACCCCTACTTCTACAAATAGCTTTTTTTGGCGTTGCATAATTGCGGGATGATTTATCGGGGGCAAGGCAGTGCGTTGCGGAGCGAGTGTGGTCTTGGGGGAAACCCCCATGAACAACTCGCGTTGGGGTTCAAAGCGTTGTAGCGACTGCCGCGCACAGAGAATAAAGAGTTTGAGATTTCAACCCATCATATTTCATCCCATGATTCAGCAACGCCCTTTTTTGAAGTGGGGTATAAATCCCCACCTAAAACAACACTCTGTTGCCAGTTAACTGTTCCCTGTTCCCTGTTCCCTATTTATCAGATTGCAGCAGCCTTTAACATGCAAGCTGCGGGATTAGCTGCTGTCTATGACAAACTACATAAGTAATGTCTATAATATTTTCTGCCAGTGGTAGGGGAATCCGAATAAAATTTAAGAGGCATTCCTTACCTGTAATAACTGAGAATCGCGGAAAATTAATTCTCAGAATTATTTCTGCAACTAAGTAATAGACGGATAACCATGCTAGAACAAGGTACTATCAGTATTCATACTGAGAATATTTTCCCAATTATCAAGAAGTCGCTTTACTCAGATCACCAAATCTTCTTGCGGGAACTGGTATCCAACGCTGTAGACGCCATTCAAAAACTGAAGATGGTATCCCGCGCCGGAGATTATGCTGGTGATATAGGCGAACCAGAAATTGAAATTGTCATAGATAAAGACAAAAAAACCCTGTCTATCTCCGATAACGGTATCGGGATGACAGCCGAAGAAGTCAAGAAATACATCAATCAGGTTGCCTTCTCCAGTGCCGAAGAATTTATTCACAAGTATCAAGGCAAATCAGATCAACCGATTATTGGTCACTTTGGTCTTGGCTTTTACTCATCCTTCATGGTGGCACAAAAGGTAGAAATTGACACTCTCTCATACCAAGAAGGAGAATCAGCAGTCCACTGGACTTGTGATGGTTCCCCAGAGTTTACCCTAGAAGATTCACCCCGCACAATTCGCGGTACTACTATCACCCTCACCCTGCAAGGAGAAGAGGAAGAATTTTTAGAGTCAGCACGGATTAAAAATCTTGTCAAGACCTATTGCGACTTCATGCCAGTACCAATCAAAATGGATGGTGAAGTATTAAATAGGCAAAAAGCACCGTGGCGGGAGTCTCCTAGTGGCTTGAGTCAAGAAGATTATTTAGAGTTTTACCGTTACTTGTATCCTTTTCAGGAAGAACCGCTGCTGTGGGTGCATCTCAATACAGATTATCCCTTCATCATCAACGGCATTCTGTATTTTCCTAAGATGAAGCCAGATGTAGATGTTACCAAAGGGCAAATCAAACTATTTTGCAACCAAGTCTTTGTTAGCGACAACTGCGAAGAAATTATCCCACAATTTTTGATGCCAATGCGCGGTGTGATTGATAGCACCGATATTCCCTTGAACGTATCTCGCAGCGCATTGCAAGGCGATCGCACCGTGCGGAAAATAGGCGATTATATTGCTAAAAAGGTAGGCGATCGCCTTAAAGAACTCTACCGCGACAACCGTGAACAATACATCAGTGCTTGGAAAGACCTTGGTACCTTTGTAAAATTTGGTGTTCTCAACGACGAGAAATTTAAAAAGCAAATCGAAGACATCATCATCTTTCGCACCACAGCAGAAAAAGTGGGGAATAGCGAAACCGCTGCGGTTCAGGTTCAAACTAGCGAAGATGACGCTTGGCAAGATGTCACACCTTCCCCCGACTCTCAACCAACTTCCACCTCCCCATACACCACCCTCAAAGAATACCTAGAACGTAACAAAGAACGCCACGAAAACCGCGTTTTCTACAGCACCGATGAAGCAACCCAAGCCACATACATAGAACTACATAAAAATCAAGGCTTGGAAGTCCTGTTTATGGACTCCTTCATCGATACCCACTTTATTAACTTCCTAGAGAGGGAATATCAAGACGTTAAATTTACGCGGGTAGACTCAGACCTTGATAATACCCTGCTCGATAAAGATAAAGCCGGGGAAATAGTTGACCCCAAAACCAACAAAACCCGCAGCGAGACAATTAAAGAGTTATTCGAGAAATCCCTCAACAAACCTAGACTTAATATCCGCACCGAAGCATTGAAATCCGATGATCCTCAAGGTACACCACCTGCGATCGTCCTGCTACCAGAGATACTGCGCCGCCTGCGGGAAATGAACGCCATGATGCAACAGCAGTCAGCAGATTTCCCCGAAGACCACATTTTGCTAGTGAATACCGCCCACCCATTGATTCAAAATCTCACACATCTCAATCAAGGTAGTATCATTCAAGATGATGGTCAATCATCAACAAACCCGTTAGTAAACCTGATTTGCCAACACGTTTATGATTTGGCGCTGATGTCGCAGAAAGGGTTTGACGCTGAAGGAATGAAATCTTTTGTCGAACGTTCCAACGAAGTACTCACCAAACTGACAGAAC
The DNA here is from genome assembly GCF_059505385.1 of Desmonostoc vinosum. NCBI lineage: Bacteria > Bacillati > Cyanobacteriota > Cyanophyceae > Nostocales > Nostocaceae > Desmonostoc > Desmonostoc vinosum. The sequence continues at coordinate 63,036 of NZ_JCACKM010000298.1, read as the reverse complement.
AAGCCAGTAGGTAGAAACAGTAACCCATTCTTAAAAAAGCGACGCGGGGATGGGGAGACGCGGGGACGCGGGGACGGGGAGACACGGAGAAAATTTCTCCCTCATCTCCCCCACCTCCCCCACCTCCCCTTTCAAGGGTAGGTTTTTCATATTCAGTCTGAAAAAGCCTATTTTTCCGTTCCGAAATCTTTCTCCGCGTCCCCGTGTCCCCGCGTCTCCGCGTCAACCAAAATGCGAAATCTAAAAAACCTACCCATAAGAGCCTCCCTCATCTCCCATACTTCGACTGCTTCGACTACGCTCAGCACAAGTCCGCTCAGTACAAGTTCCCAATTCCCATTCCCCAAGCTCTAAAATAGAAAGGTTGTATTAAAGTCAAAACAGGAGATAGTTGAAATGTCTCGCCGCTGTGAACTCACTGGTAAAAAGGCAAATAACGCCTTTGCAATTTCTCACTCCCACCGCCGTACAAAGCGCCTTCAGCAAGTCAACCTGCAAAGCAAGCGCGTTTGGTGGCCAAGTGGTAATCGCTGGGTAAGACTCAAGCTGTCTACCAAAGCAATCAAAACCCTGGAAATCAGAGGGTTAGAAGCAATGGCAAAAGAAGCTGGTATCAACCTAAACCATTACTAGAAACAACAAGCATTGCACAGACGCGCCATGGCGCGTCTTTAACCGAAAGATTTGCATTGCGATCGCAAATTCAATTGCTATAAATCCTATATATTTTTCCCTTTTACCTCCCCATCACAGGGAGGTTTTTAATTACTTAATAAGCTAATCTGCCTTTAACTTGCATAATCCTTTGCCTCAGAAAGACGCGGGGACGCGGGGAAGGGGAGACGCGGGGATGCAATTTGAATGATTATTAGCTTACTACTTTGCATTCAATTGACATGTTTTCTTTAACAGATGGGTATTATAAGCCTACTCCGCTAACAATATCTTCATAAAATTGTTTTCAAAAAAAAATCTAGATCCGCAAATTTACTGTAACTTCATGGTATTAACATCCCTCAATTTTAATAATTTAACAATTTGATATAAATCAGTATTTTCCTAATGCAACTGAACAATTGATCAATGATATAACCTTAAAAACCGCATTTTGCCGTGACCAAAATTATTAATTATTTAGTGTAAAAAATGCATTAAACACAAAAATCCTCTTATCTTTTTGACTGCGAAATTACTTTGCAGGCATGATTAACAACATCAAAAAATCTCATATACCAATACAAAATACTTGACAGGGAAGCAACTATGACTCGAAAACGTCAACTAGTCAAGGCGATTCAAAAGTTATTCACACAAATTTTTCAGCAGTCTATCTCTGCAATTAAAAAGCAGATTCTTTGGCTACTGCGAACCTTATTTAATACTAAAAAAAGACGCAGCCTAGCAAATGCTGGTTTTGTGTTGCCTACAGTGGCAATGGTGGCATTAGTAGTAGTTTTGTTGACAACTGCAATTTTATTTCGGTCTTTTGAACGAGCAAAAAATGCTAGTAATGTTCGAGTGAATGAGGCTACTCTGCAAGCTGCTGTCCCTGCCTTAGAAAGAGCTAAAGCAAAAATCACTGAACTGTTTGCTGACCCCACTTTGCCACGTGCTGTCCCATCAAACGCAACATTCTACAATACTTTAACTTCTAAACTTCCAGCCTATACATTGGGTGATGAAACTCCCATAACCCTGACTTATGACATTGACAAAGATAATACAGTTGAAGAAAGTACATCTTTAGAAAATCAAGAAAATCTGAAAACAGCTTGGAAATTTCCTGCCGATACAGACAATAATGGCAAATTTGATAGCTTTATTCTCTACTCCATCTACTTACGCACTCCCCCCCAAACTGGGATTACCCAAACCAGAAAGAGAATACCACTAGATGCCAGAACCCCTCCTATGCTACCAGCCAAAGCAGGCGGAGCTTGTGATTCGGCAGGTGAGACTAGTGCCAGCTTAGTAGGCGCTTCTGGTTGGTATAAGCTACCAACTGGCGAATTGAAAAAAAGCTTCTTCGTATATACCGCAACAGTTCCCATTAGTAGTTTAGGTGGTCTTGATACAACCAAATATGAAGAGTATCGAGGTAATAAGGGCTTCTCTGCTTTAGAAATGCAACAAGACCGCAGTCAAGTTCCTATTACCAATAATGCTGTTGTTTATGAGGATGACTTAGATATTACACCCGGCCCTAGATTCCGTTTGAATGGACGTATTTTCACTAACAGTAATTTATTCACTGCTAAAACTAATCAGGATATAACCTTATTTCAGGTTAGTAGTAGATATTCTTGTTATTACGAACGAGAAAATGGCAAAATAGTTGTTGGCGGGAATATTGGAACTAGTAACCCAATCAGCACAAGTGATGTAGGTGGAACTCAGGTACATTTATTTAAAGAAAATGATACACCTAACACAACTTTATCTTTTGCATCTACTAATAAATCCACCTCAAATAAATCGAATGAAATTGCCTATAATAGTCAAGCTTATGCTCAACGCATAGACTTATTAGTGAAGGCACAATTAGTTAATGCCAGTACTACTGATCCTGACGAAATCCAAACTAATATAACTAAGCGAATTGCAAACGATCCCAGCTTAAGCGCGAGTAAAGTACGTCAAGAAGAATTGGAAAGTTGGTTCCGTAAACGTACTCGGCGTGTACCATTTAGAGAAGTAAATTATGGTACTTCTGGTATTCAAAAATCTGCTGGTGTGGACTACACCACAGCAGATGCAGCTACCTTTATGAAAGGTTCTGGTAATACACTACGTCCAATGGATAGCTGGATCTATCCAACGGATACTAATACAACACTGACGTTAGAAACAGGACAGCTACCTACTAGAGATCCAGACATTGTAGATAATACTCCCGTCATAGAAACAGACTTAGGCGATCGCATCGTAGTAGGTAACAATCTGCCTGAACTCAAATGGGACGGCACAAAATTTGTCGGAGAGGATGTTCCCGAAACCATCACTGGTGTGAAATGGACAGGTAGCACTACCAAAGATCGTACTCGTACCACTCGCGTTAGACAGTTATCAGATTTGGGGGTGACTGGACGTGACGGATTCTGGGAAATTTCGGCTGCTTCACCCCGCGCTGATGTTCTTAGTGTAGTTGGGGGACTGCGAGTAATTACAGGTGCAGGAACATATAGAAGGACGGGTTCAGGACTACCTGCTACTGCTTCATCATTAGTAGTTTGGCCTGACACTATGCCTATGCTTGTACCCGATGCTGACGATCCTCTGGATGCCAGTAAACAAAAGCGTGGTGATTTGGTGATGCGTGCCACAGCAGTTTATCACTACAACCATGATTCTTATGCTCCTCAAGCAGCTACAGCAGATAATTATCAAACACCCGTAGCCTGCGTCAGTAGCTACTACAACCCTACTAATCAAACGACAGCAACTACAAACACCTACGATCCCCTTGATCCCGCAACAGCAGCAGCTTCCAACAATGGGATCGTTTATGAAATTTCCGAAACAACATCTGATGAAGTAACTAGAGGGCAGACGTTAACCAGTGGACTATTTACAACTACTGCGACGAATGCTGATGATGTAACAAACACTGCTGTAGATTTGCTTGATCGCCTAAAATATCAAGCCAACTTGAAATTTCCCAACGGTCGTTTTGTAAATCCGCTACTGCGGCAAGCACTAGAAAAAGCAACAGATAAAGACCTCACTCTATCTGAACAATCAGCAATTGATTCCACAATCTGTGCAATAGAAATTGCTGATGGGACTCTTGATCCGAGTGAAACTTACATTCCTAATGGTGCAATCAAGGAAACTACATTTCTTGATGCTAGACAAATTAAGGCTATAGATAAAGGTGCTGGATTAACTGGAAACTACAATCTAGAAGTTGAACAGCGCCAACCATTAGAAATTCGTGCCACTGTCATAAACTTAGGTGATTCAAGTCTGGGTGGGCTACGCAAAACTTCAATCACTGGTATTTGGTCTAACGAATATCTGTTGCCTAATAGTGGCATCATCTATGCCTCTCGTGAGGATGCTCAAAAAGATGCTAGTGACTTAACCAGTGAAAATATAAGCGCCAGTGACTATAGGCTCGATCCGGAGCGGCGACCCAACGCCATTATGTTGATTAATGGCAGTGACTTGAGTCGCCAGAACGATTACAGGGCAGAAGAAAAAGGCTTAATTTTTGTAACTGATCTGCCAGCTTATGTCAAAGGCAATTTTAATCTGCACACCAAGCAAGAATTTAAAGGTACGGGTCTTTTACCTCTTCCAAGTGATTCTACTTACGATAGTAAATTTTACACTCGTGCTGAGGCAGATCGCGATCCTAACTTTGCCTGTCGTCCTAGTGACCCTAGACTACCCAATTGCACAACTGGCGAAAGCTGGCGACCAGCATCAGTGATTGCCGATGCTGTCACTTTGTTATCTGATAACTTCCGCTATGGTTTCCGCAATGAGGGTGATTACGATCTGCGAAATAACCAAGGCAGTGACCCTAACCTAGTACTCAAACGATTGAAGCAGGGTTTCTGGAATAACAACTTCGTCACTTCATCTAATTTCTTCACTGCATCTAATGATGATTCCTACTATAGAGGTACTCCCACTGCTACTGATTCGGCAATTTATAACAGTTCTTACTTAAATAACTTCGTCACGCCCATTCAGCGTCGAGGAACTTTCCCAGAGTATGTCATGGAGATGTGCTTCAAGATACCAGTTTCGGAATGTGGAGCAACTGATTGGTATATTGGTTTAGATAATGATAATGACCAAACCAATGATAAAGATCCAACCAATGGTTTGAAGCTAGCAGATATCAAAAAAAAATCTAGTGATAGTGACGTAATAAATGCTGCAAAAACCAAACTATTAGCTGGTACTACCGCCCAACCGCCAAGGGCTGGTTTTGAACGATTTGCCCGCCGGGTTGCGTTCAAACGAAGTAGTTCTGGAAAACTGGTTAATAGTTCTAATGCTGAGTTTACCGCTTTTAATCAAACTACTCCCGTTGTATTAGGTATAAAAACAGTATCTGGAAATAAAGTGGTAGACTCTTTTACTGGTAGCACCATACCTGAGACAGCGGATAATGCGCTATGGTTTGCAACCACAACAAGTACTTCTACTACTTCGCCAGCATTCAACACCAGTGAGATAAAATACGATAACACTCGTCGTCTATTCTTCAGGTATCCCCAAGTACCAGGTGCTTCCGTTTCTTCGCAGAGGGATTTTCCTGGAAGCACGATGACATTTACAAGGGATGAGTATTTCCAACCGTTATTAGAACCTGTTTTACAATTACAAGTAACGAGCGCAGCACCTCAAGATCAAGATTACGCGAGTTTAGCAGGATCATCATTATCCAGTCTTGTAAAAAATACCAGGTGGTTGTCTAAGGCAAGTGAAACAACTTTTAATCTAGTAATTGCGGCTGGTGATACTCCTGCCCGCGTGGGTACAACAACGCCGACTACTTACGAAATCAATGGAGGTTTGCATAACTTTGCACGCTTCTTAGAAAACTGGGATGGAGTAAATGCCAATATCAGCGGTTCATTCATCCAATTTAAACGTAGCATCTACGCCACTGCACCATTCCAAGCTCTTGTCAGATCAGGGCCAGCAACTGCTCCTGCAACCTCTTCTGACCCTAATGCTCTTTCCGCTACTGCCAATAATAGTATCTTTATTAGAGCTCTAAATTCTGCAAGACCTGGTTATACATCAGATAGTACTTTTGTAGGTACTAGTGGTGCTGGGGAAGCGCCTTATTATATGCCCCCTAACCGTAACTGGGGTTTTGATGTAGCCTTATTGTCCCAAAATCCAGACTTGTTTGCTCAGCGCTTTGTCATTCCAGCATCAGATCCTCCTAATGAATACTACAGAGAAGTAGGTCGGGATGACCTTTGGGTGAAAACTCTCTTATGTGCTGTGCAAACTCAAACTACAGATGGGTTTGATACCGCAGATAGTACTTACTTTGGCAGTAGTTTAAAATTTGCACTACCGACAACTGAACGTCCTAGTAACTGCAAGCTCCAACCATCCTGAAGTGTCTGAATAGATAAATAGACCAAGTTAACAGATTTAACCTCCACTCCTTTCCTAGTAAGCAATGGGTGTAGTCAACTCGTACTACACCCAATCACAAGAGGAACTAACTATGAACTCATACCAACAGCAAAAATCATCTGTCCAGTCCAGCCAGTCTGGTTTTACTATTGTTGAGTCATTGGTGGCGATACTAGTAGCTGCTATTTTACTAACTGCGATCGCACCTGTGTTGGTCATATCAACAGCAACTCGTGTGCAAGCCAGACGAGTAGAACTAGCAACTGAAGCAGCTAAAGCCTTCATTGATGCTATTAAGGCTAAAACAGTTTCAGATCCGGCAATCACCGTCACACTAGCTGCTAGTACAACTAGAACTGTATCTAGCTCAACTAGTGACTATTTACTCAGTAGTGGGTCAGTTCCTACCGCTAGCACTGGTCTGTATTGCTTTAACAAAAATGGTAGCCTTGCTAACCCCGACTGTACTAGCGATCTGTTTTACATTCAGGCTATGCGCCTTGCTGTTACAGGTACTGACCCTGATAAAGGTCAAGGTTATCGTTTGGGAATTCGGGTATATCGTTCAGATGCTTTCATTGGTGCTGGCTCTTTGACTAGTGGAAAAAAAGCAGCAACATTCACCGGGGGACTAGGCGATCGCAAGACGCCAGTAGTGGAAATGACTACTGAAATTGTCAGAGGTCAACCCTCCTATAGGGCTTTGTGCGATCGCCTTGGTGGTTGTTAACCATAATTATCCCAGCAAACGTAAATGATTTTATGACTCAGTACCCGTCACTCAGGAGAACTCTACCAAAATGAAGATATTGAGGTGGCTGTTAATTGCTCAGCTAAGACCCTCTCACAAGCAAAATAAAAATAGTGGGTTTACCCTCATTGAACTACTTGTAGCTATGGTATTAGCATTCCTTGTAATCACCCCATTATTAGGCTTTATGATTGGCGTTTTAAATACTGACCGCCAAGAACAAGCCAAAGCAAACTCTGAGCAAGAAATTAAAGCGGCGCTTGATTATATCGCTCGTGATCTTCAACAAGCTCTGTATATATACGATGACACAGGGATTGCAGCTATCAACTCTCAAATTCCTGCGGTAACAAATGGGGTTCCAGTTTTAGTATTTTGGAAACGAGAATTTACCAAAGAAGCTGTTGAGATTAAAAATAGTGCTGATGTAGTTCAATTTAAAGACGATTCTTTTGTGTACTCTTTAGTAGCTTATTATCTAATTAAAGATAATAGTTCTACGTGGTCTCAAGCTGCCCGCATCGCTAGATGGCAAATTAGAGATGGCGTGACAAATAGCACTGGTAGTAATTGTACTGGATTTCCTACAACCGAAAAATATAGTCTATGTCCAGATAAAGGTTTTAAATCATTAAACTTGTCACAAAAAGGTACAACATTAGAAGAAAAAATGAATAGTTGGACAAATAGTTTGACAACAGGGGAAACTTACAATCAAAATCCCTTAGTTTTAGTTGATTTTGTAGATCAAACAACAACAGCGCAGGAAACCCCAACAACAACAGCAACAATAACTTGCCCTAACACCAACTTTAAACAAGTTCCGGCAGCAGCAACTCTTACCAGGAGAAGCTTTTATGCTTGTGTAGATTCAGTTAGTGCAGATGATAGAAGTGCTGCTGAAGTTTATTTAAGGGGGAACGCGCAAGCTCGCCTAATACAAAATGATGACACTAAGATACGTTACGCTCAGAACAAATCTAGTTATTTCCCAAGCGGAAGCATCAAAGTGCAAGGACGTAGCTTCATCTTTAGTAAATAGCTTATATCTTTAGTAAAGCTTAATATTAAGTAAGATAATATGCCGAATGTTCCTAATTCAAAACTATTAGTTTATTTCCAGTTACACAGCCATAAAATAAAATTCAAGCAGCAATATTTAGTCAATAAACACAATACCAATGGTTACAATCAACAACATGCTGGATTTACTTTAATAGAAGTTATAGCAGTAGTTCTCATGATTGGAATTTTAGCAGCGATCGCCGCCCCTAGTTGGTTTACTTTTTTGAACAGACAGCGAATCAATAAGGCTAACGATGTTGTTTTAGGTGCGCTACAAGAAGCACAGCAAGAAGCTAAAAAGAAAAAACTTAGTTATAGTGCCAGTTTTACAACCGATAGTAGTACTAAAGTTCCACGAATTGCTATACATCCAAAGGATTCTACACCTAATAATTTCTGGCGTGATTTAGGTGGAGATTTAGGAATTAAACCAGGACAAATATTACTTGGTACTAATCTTACTAACATAAACACTACTGGTGCTTCTAACACATACGCTTCCAGTTTTGATAGCAGCGCACCACAAACAATCACTTTTGATTACATGGGTATCTTAGCAACTAAGACTAATGGTAATGCTCCTGATACGGGTTTAAAAGTTTTAGTAGCTATACCTCAAGCGGGAACTACCGTTGCTACTAATGTTAAGCGATGTGTGATTGTCAGTACTCTTCTGGGATCAATGCGAACAGCAAGAGACGCTGATTGTAACTAAATAAGTTATGTTAATGATAGATTTATGTCAATAATTACGTAAAAATACGGTACATTAAACTGCACCTGAAAGAGCAAAATTGTAACATTAGGTGCAGTTTTCTGCTTTTATATATTTGTTGTTTGTTATTAAACAATTAGCTACACATTACACTGTGTTAAATTTGTAGCAATTACTGAACATCCTCAAAAAGTGCCTTCACACAATATATCTTTTGACAGATGACTGAAAGCCTTGATTTTACTGTAGCTATACCAACTTATAACGGTGCGGGTCGTTTACCTGAACTATTAGAACGATTGCAAAATCAGATTAATACAGAAAATTTCTCCTGGGAAATTATAGTTGTAGATAACAACAGTACTGATAATACTGCTCAAGTTGTCCAAGCTTATCAACAAAATTGGCAATGTCCTTATCCTTTAAGGTATTGCTTTGAAGAACAACAAGGAGCAGCTTACGCTCGTAAAAAGGCTGTTGGAGTTGCTTCAGGTAAATTAATAGGTTTTCTAGATGATGATAACTATCCAGTATCCAATTGGGTAGCCGCAGCTTATGCTTTTGGTCAAAAGTATCCTCATGCAGGAGCTTATGGTAGCCAAATTCATCCTGAATGGGAAGTAGAACCGCCGGAAAATTTTCAGCGACTCGCCCCATTTTTAGCAATCACAGAAAGAGGCAATTTACCGCTACTATATGAAGCTAAAAAAAGGTTATTACCTCCTTCTGCCGGACTTGTTGTTAGACAAGAAGCTTGGTTAGCAAGTGTACCAAAACAGCCTATTTTAACTGGTAGAGCTAATGGTAATATGCTCACAAGCGAAGACTTAGAAATGCTTTCTTACATCCAAAAAGCAGGATGGGAAGTTTGGTATAACCCAGAGATGGAAATTTATCACCGAATACCAAAATCTCGTTTACAAAGAGAATATTTGATACCCTTTTTTAGAGGTATTGGACTTAGCCGTTATGTTACTAGAATGGTAAATGTTAAACCTTTTTATAAACCAGTTGCCTTTTTAGCTTACATCGTTAATGACTTACGTAAAATTACTTTTCATTTACTTAGATATAGGAATAAACTAAAAAGCGACTTAGTTGCTGCTTGTGAAATGCAATTATTCTTAAGTAGCTTAATTAGTCCTTTTTATTTGTGGAAAAATGGCTATTTAGAAACTAATAATAAGTAATTAACATATAAACTTATGAATCAACAAAATATAGATGTTACCTTAGCTATTCCCACGTATAATGGGGCGACTCGTTTACCTACAATTTTAGATAAAATTTTGGCTCAGACGGGAGTTGAGCATCTAAAGTGGGAAATCGTCATTGTAGATAACAACAGTTCTGATAATACAAAAGAGGTGGTTGAGAGTTATCAAAAAAATTGCGATCGCAATTTTTCAATCAGATACTTTTTAGAAACCGAACAGGGAGTTGCTTTCGCAAGACTACGTGCAGTACGCGAAGCCAGAGGCCAGCTAATTGCATTTTTAGATGATGATAATTTACCTGCTCCTGATTGGTTAGCAGAAGCATATAAATTTGGCGAGGAACATCCTCAAGCAGGGAGTTGGGGTGGTCAAATTCATGGTGATTTTGAAGTAAAACCGCCAGAAGAATTTAAAAGAATTCAAGCTTTTTTAGCAATTAGAGAACATGGGCCAGAACCATATATATTTGATGCAGATAATTTAAGACTTCCCGCTGGTGCAGCCCTAGTAGTTCGTAAACAAGCATGGTGTGATCATGTCCCACAAAGACCTGCGTTGATTGGTAGATTACCTGGTATTTCGGTACAAGGTGGTGATGACTATGAAGCATTACTTCACATACACAATGCTGGTTGGCAAATTTGGTATAATCCCACCATGCATACTTACCATCAAATCCCCCATTGGAGATTAGAGAAAGATTATTTATTAACCTTAGCTCGTGGCTATGGCTTGTGTACTTGCCAGTTACGCTTTATTCAATCTAAAAATTGGCAAAAACCAATCATATTTGTTAAAACTATCTTAGGTAATTTACGCCGCATATTGGAACATACCATTAAATATCGAAATAATTTAGATAATGATCTTATAGCGCTTTTTGAAATAGAATTTTATTGGGGTAGCATGATTAGCCCTTTCTATTACTTAAAGTCTTATTTGAGTAAGGTGAGAACAACTAATATAAATCATGATTAAATTAGACAGGACTGTGCCAACAATTTCTGTAATTATCCCAGCTTATAATAGTGAAAAAACTATTAAAGCCACCATTGAATCTGTTCTTCAGCAAACCTTTACTAATTTTGAGTTAATTATTATCAATGATGGTTCGCAAGACTTGACATTAGATATCATCTCACAATTTGAAGACACAAGAATAAAAGTGTTTTCCTTCGATAATGCAGGTGGCAATGTTAGCCGTAATCGAGGATTAAAATATGCAATTGGAGAGTTTGTCAGTTTTTTAGATGCAGATGATATCTGGACAAATGATAAGCTTGCCAGCCAACTAAAAAGTCTACGAGAAAATCCACATGCAGCTGTTGCATATAGCTGGACTGATTATATTAATGAAAATGGTCATTTCGTATTTTCAGGTAGACGGACTAATGCATGTGGAGATGTTTATGAAAATTTATTGATATCTAATTTTTTAGAGAATGGTTCCAACCCTTTAATTCGTAGAGAAGCTTTAATAGATTTAGGTGGCTTTGATGAATCTCTACTTGCTGCTCAGGATTGGGATATGTGGTTGCGATTAGCCTGCAAGTTCGAGTTTGTATGCGTACAATCTGTACAAATTCTATATAGAATAAGTGCTAATTCAGTTTCTTCTAATCTTCTTAGACAGGAAACAGCCTGCTTACAGTTGCTGGCAAGAGCGTATCAAGAAAGACCATCAGCGCTTAAACAAAACTGGAATACAAGTCTTGCTAATTTATATAAATATTTAACTTGTAAAGCATTGCAGAAACCAGTTAATCGACAAAAAGGTTTAACTGCTGCTAAATTTTTATGGAATTATGTTTTTTATGATTCTACTAGGCTAGAGCGTACAACTTTTACTTTAAAATTGTTACTTAAAATTATTGTAATTCTTACCCTCCCTACTCTGCTTTACAGTATCAATAATCAACATGAAAAAAGAAGTCAACATACTGAAACATCGCTGAAAATCTGGGTAGCTGAAAACAGAACATAAGTTAAAAATTCATAATTAAAGGCATTTATCCTACGGTAAGCAAGCTACAGACGGTAATTGAAATCCAGACTGAAAATGATTTTACATATAAACATAAAAATTTTAAGTTCTTAGATTTCTGATAAAAATGGACATTATATAAAGTGTATTTACTATGTTTATTTAATGTAAAAAAGATTTTTCATAATCGCTCTAATCGTGGTTTCACGCTGGTAGAGACTTTGGTTGTTGTTGTAGCTATTGGTATACTAATTGGTCTAGGGCTACCTAATTGGCTAGCTTTTGTGGAAACGCGCCGCCTTAATACTGCTCAAAGTGAAATTTACCATGCTATGCGTCAAGCCCAAAGCCAAGCTAAGAAAGAAAAATTGACTTGGCAAGCTAGCTTTCGTGAACATAATGGAATTGTTCAATGGGCTGTTCACCCTGCTACAGTCAACCCATCTGCTGCTCATTGGAATAAGCTAGACACTAATGTGCGCTTAGATGAGGAAACAACCTTGCGAGAGTCAGATGGCATTAGGCAAATTCAATTTGATTACAGAGGTAGTGTCAAGCAACCACCGTTAGGACGGGTAACACTATCTAGTAAATATACTGGTAAGGCTAAGCGTTGCGTTTATATTTCCACAATTCTAGGGGCAATCAGAATGGAGAAGGAGCATAATAGAGCTAACAGCAGTGGAGATTATTGCTATTAATATATTTGTTAGTTTATTCAAGCAAGGTATTACGTGCTGAAATCACCAACAATTCAGAAACAGCACTTAATTATTTTTACTCGCTATCCAGAACCAGGGAAAACCAAAACTCGATTGATACCTGTTTTGGGTAATGTTGGCGCTGCTAATCTGCAACAGCAGATGACGGAACATACGGTACTTCAGGCTAGGGAATTGCAGAAGGAAACTGCCATATCCCCAGAAGTGCGGTTCGCTGGTGGGAATGTGCAGCTGATGCAAGACTGGTTGGGATTGGGTTTGGTTTACCAGCCTCAAAGTGGAGGTGATTTAGGCGATCGCATGATCAAATCCCTAGCCGATGCCTTAAAATCTGGTGCAGAATATGTAATTATCATTGGCACAGATTGCCCTGAGTTGAACGCTCAAATTCTCGCAACAGCCTTTGAACAACTGCATACTCATGATTTGATCCTTGGCCCTGCAATCGACGGTGGTTATTACTTAATTGGTTTGCGACAACCAATCGCAGAGTTATTCGCTAACATCGAGTGGGGAACCAATCAAGTATTCCAACAAACTATGGGCATTGCTGAGAAGCTTAATTTGTTACATTGGGAATTGCCTGTTTTGGCTGATGTTGATCGACCTGAAGATCTACCGATTTGGCAGCCTTTTGCAAAATAATTCATTCTTCTTCCCCTGTGTTCCAACCTAAGTACGTATCTTAAAATACAAAGTTTTTTCTGAGGACACCGTACATTATAGATGCTACTGTGGTGTAGTTTAAAACCAGAGTGTAGATAGTCTTAAGTAGTTTACAGTCTGCTTTGTGTTTCCACATAGATAACAGTTACGGTCATGGGAACAATATTCAAGTAACTTTAAATATGACAATCACTCTGATTCACAGCCAGATTGGAAAACTATGGTTAATCGTTTCACTTCTGTAAGCGCTGCCTTCACACTCAAGGTAGTTGGAATAATCTGCATTTTGTTGTTTTTTGCTGACTTTGTGGTTTTTCTGTTGGACTTCAGCCCCACCAATAAACAATCACAAATTGTTTTAGCAACAGCACTAGTTGATCGAGGAATAGTACCTTTAATCGGACTAGGATTGCTATTTGCTGCATATTGGATTGATAGTGCAGATGCAGTTAGCGATCGCCCACAAGGAGTAGATCTAAGATTTCCAGCTTTGATCCTATCAAGCGTTTTAGGGTTGATGTTCTTGCTGATATTTCCGTTGCACTTAAACAATGTGCGTCAATTTAGCACTCAAACAGTAACTCAAATTACTCAAAGAGCAGATTTGCAAGAAAATCAACTCAAAGCAGAACTAAACCAGGTGTTAACTCAATTGCAGACAACACTGAATACTGAACAAGGAAAAGCTCAGATAGAGCAGTTCCGAAACCAAGCCAGACCTCAGTTGAAAACCCAGATTAATGACCTGCTAAAAGATGAAAAGAAATATAAGCAAGCACTTGATAACCCTCAAGTTGCTCCTGAGTTGAAAGAACTACTCAAGAAAGTGAAAGCAGCTCCCCAGGAACTTGACAAAGAACTTGACAAATTAATCGCGCAGGTAACAGATCCTCAAGGACGTGCGACTCAAAAAGCAAATCAACAATTGAATCTAATTCGCACTCAAAAGGAAGCAGATGAAAAACAAGCTAAAGATGGTGCTTGGAAATCAGGACTGCGAATTGGTATTAGCAGTTTGCTATTGTCCATCGGTTACATCGTCATCGGTTGGATAGGATTGAGAGGTATGGGTGCTTTACAAAGTGGTACACGTAAAGCAACCGCACGTTAATGCAATATTAATCAGGCAGTAGGATGCATCTAACAATTGTTAACGGCTCATACTGCCACACTTTGTCATAGAAAGTGGGGAGTGGGGAGTAGGAAGTAGGAAGTAGAATGTTTTCAATTTATATACTGACATATAACGAAGAATTAGATATAGCTGCTTGTATTGAATCGGCGATGCTATCAGATGACATTATTGTTGTGGATTCATGTAGTAGCGATCGCACTATAGAAATCGCTAACCAATATCCCATCCGCGTTGTCCAACATGCTTTTGAGAGTCACGGACGCCAACGCACGTGGATGTTAGAATCTATCCCCCCAAAGCATGAATGGGTATATATTCTTGAAGCCGATGAGCGCATGACACCAGAACTATTTGCTGAATGTCAACAGGCGATGCAGAACTCAGACTACATCGGTTATTACGTCGCCGAACGCGTGATGTTCATGAATAGTTGGATTCGCTACAGCACTCAATATCCCCGTTATCAAATGCGGCTTTTTCGCCATGGTAAAGTATGGTTTACCGACTACGGGCATACTGAGCGAGAAGTTTGTAACGGTACAACCAGCTTTTTAACAGAAACTTATCCTCATTACACTTGCAGTAAAGGCTTGAGCCGCTGGATTGATAAGCATAACCGTTACTCTACAGATGAAGCGAAAGAAACATTATATCAGTTAGAGCAAGGAAAAGTTAATTGGCTAGATTTATTCTTTGGCAAGTCGGAAGTTGAAAAACGACGCGCTTTAAAAGATTTGTCTTTGCGCTTACCTGCTAGACCCTTTCTTCGCTTTTTATATATGTATTTTCTCTTGGGTGGCTGTTTGGACGGACGCGCCGGTTTCGCTTGGTGTACATTGCAGGCATTCTATGAGTATCTAATTTTGCTGAAAGTCTGGGAAATGCAGCATCTACCCAAACCTATACTCAAATGGGGAGTTGGGAGTGGCACTTCGACTTTGCTCAGTGATCGGGAGTAGGGGAAGAGGAATTTTTATGCTCTGGTTGTGGGTTTTGTTTATAGGGGTCTAGCTGAGAAAAATTTGGGCACTGCTAGGCGATCGCAAAATTAGCTGTTGTATGGAATTTAGGGGATGGGCATCTTGCCTATCCCTTCAATTTTTAATTTTTCTTCCCAATTCCCTATTCCCCCTTCCATAAATTAATATTTTTAACAGAGCTTTTTCATAAAAGTAGTTCTGCTGATATGTTAAGCCCTTCACCAAATAAAACAACTTCTCAGTTTGACTAGTCGTGCTTTCACAATTACGAGCAGCTGTTGATTGAGCGCGGTAGGATCAGTAATAACTAAGAGGCTTGCAACAATCATTTACAAGTCTTACAAAGAAAAGTAACGCCCTGGAAAACTAACCAGCTATTAGCTGGTCGTAACATGCGTATATGTACGTCTAAGGAAACATAGCTGGATTTCCAGTAAAAGCACATAATTTGGGTGGCAACAACCAGGTTGCTTACTTTATTGAAAAATGACTTACGGCATCTTCTACCTGAAGTAGTGTTTTCCCGATTTGATGGATTGGCTGGTATGAATACTGATAGTAAAAGTTCCTCTAGCTTAAAAAAGGAGAATCAGAGCTTGGTAATTGATCGCCTGAAACAGGACTTAAAAAATGACCTGATTGCTGGTTTGTTGGTAGTTATTCCCCTAGCAACTACCATCTGGCTGACGATTACCATTGCTAACTGGGTAATTAATTTTCTGACTCAAATTCCCAAACAACTGAATCCCTTTGATGGGATGCATCCCATTATAGTAAATATACTGAATTTATTAGTAGGACTAGCTGTACCACTACTAAGTATTCTGGTAATTGGCTTGATGGCTAGGAATATTGCTGGGCGGTGGTTACTAGATTTGGGTGAGCGGCTATTACAGGCGATTCCTCTGGCAGGACAAGTATATAAAACTCTCAAGCAGCTTTTAGAGACATTACTTAAAGACTCTAATGGTAGGTTTCGCCGTGTAGTTTTGGTAGAGTACCCCCGTAGAGGAATTTGGGCGATCGCTTTTGTGACTGGTGCAATTAGTACTGAGATTCAAGCCCAGATACCTCACGCGATGCTGAGTGTTTTTATTCCCACCACCCCAAACCCCGCTACTGGATGGTATGCGGTAGTTCCAGAGGATGAGGTAGTAAACCTCTCAATGTCGATTGAAGACGCTTTTAAAATCATCGTCTCTGGTGGCATTGTCGCCCCCAATACACCCCTGGTTTTTCCTAAAGAGTGCAACCTGGAAGTGAAACACGACCAGACAAGCCAGCATATCATCCCTGTTGAAGAAACTTAAAGCTAATGAGCAAAGTCAGCAGCAAGTAGATGATCTACTTGTTTGATTGTGTCAAAATTGATAAGCTTCTAAGTCCGCTGCTGTTAGTTAATCAGTTTTCTCTAAGTCACCCCCTCACTTTTATGCAACCCCGTAAACCCCAGCAAATTGCCCGCGAGTTGGCGCTTTTAAGCCTGAGCCAACTGCCAGTCAACCCCAAAAAATTAGACCAACTGCAAGATGATCAACTAGTATCCAAACTAGTACTAGGAGCAGTACGTACTCTGACCTCAGAAGTCCAAGACACCCTAGATAATGCCGCAGGTGAGCTGCAACGTAGTAACGATCGCCTCCTAAGTAGCCAAACTCGTGCTTCCGATATCAATAGTGCAAGAACAATGCTCAAAGAAGCGATCGAATGCACTCAAACAGCAATCAATAAGCTAGGTACAGCAATTGAGTTTCCAGAATTGATTCAGCTTGCTAATCAAGACAAGGGAGTTCGCAATTACGCCAAAGAGATTGTAATTACAGTTAATGAAAATCGTCATGTTATAGATGAACTGATTTCCACCGCCTTAGTCGATTGGCAAGTAACTCGTCTGGCCCAAATCGACCGGGATATCCTGCAAATCGCTGTAGCAGAAATGAAATTTTTAGGTGTTCCAGATAGCATCGCCATTAACGAAGCAGTGGAACTCGCCAAACGCTACAGTGGAGATGAAGGTCATCGATTTATTAATGGTGTTCTGCGTCGAGTTACAGAACAGAAAAAAACTGCATAGTGTTTTATTCTCATAATTTGCATAACAACTGAGTACTGCTGCAATGGTTTTTAATTGGTTCCGTCGTCAACATAACGATTCCTCTGATACCCCAGCCGATCAGAAACAGGAAGAAACTCCGGTACAAGAACCCCAACCAGAGCCAGTGCCAACGGCAGAAACAGCACCAGAAACAGGCGCAGATTTGTTGGCATTTGCTAAAGCTGCCTACAAAAATATTCAGCAAAAACAATCCCAAACAGTAGAAACTCCGCCTGATTCAGCAACTACACCAGAATTACAAACCGCTGAAGTAGAAATCATCCAAGAAGCACCAATAACTGAGATAGCACCCGAGGTAATTGAGGAAGTTGTTGCTACTTCAGAACCAGTGGAGTCGGAAGCGACAGTTCTTGAGAAAAGTACTGATGCAGATGAGGAAAATACACAAAATTCCGCAGTAACGGTAATTGCTGAGGAGTCAGATGTTTCTAGCTCAGAAATAACGGTAAGTGAACCAGAAACATCACAGACAACACAAGTAACTCCAGCAAGTTTATCTTTTCTAGAAAGAGCTAAAGCAGAACGGCAAGCAAAACAAGAACGATTGATAGCCAGTGCTGTTGAAGTCTCCGAACCAGAGGTAATGCAGCCAGTAGCGGCAACTACATCAACTACCACACAACAGACAACAGAGGAAATTCCCGGACTGGTATTTGATGAGGGGTTTGTATGGTCAGCAGAAGTTTTAGCTGCTCAAGGTAGGCGTGCCCAAGACGTTTCTATTGAAGAAATTACTTGGCTGAAAAAGCTGCGGCAAGGATTAGACAAAACTCGTCGTGGCATCCTCAACCAACTCAAATCAATTGTTGGGCAAGGGCCGCTTAATCAAGCAGCTGTAGCCGAAATTGAATCATTGCTTTTGCAAGCGGATGTGGGTGTAGAGGCAACAGACCATATCATCAATGCTTTACAGCAAAAATTACGGGAAGAAATTACCCCACCAGAACAGGCGATCGCTTACTTAAAACAAATCCTCCGCGATATGCTGGATACACCCAGCCAAACAACCTATAAAGCTAGTTTTGCCCCAGAAAAAGAAACCTTGAATATTTGGTTAATCACTGGAGTCAATGGTGCCGGTAAAACTACCACTATCGGCAAAATTTCTCACCTCGCACAAAAATCTGGGTATAAATGCTTGATTGGGGCAGCAGATACCTTCCGGGCTGCTGCTGTAGAACAGGTGAAAGTTTGGGGTACTCGCAGCGGTGTGGAAGTAATTGCCAATCCTGGAAAAAATACAGATCCCGCAGCAGTGGTGTTTGATGCGATCGCAGCTGCTCAAGCACGTGAAACAGAATTACTGCTGGTAGATACCGCTGGGCGATTACAAAACAAGAAAAATTTGATGGATGAACTCAGCAAAATCCGGCGAATTATCGATAAAAAAGCTCCAGACGCTAAAGTAGAATCACTGTTAGTACTAGATGCTACTTTAGGCCAAAATGGGTTGCGACAAGCTGAAGTCTTTTCCCAAGCTGCTCAACTCAGCGGCGTTGTATTGACCAAGTTAGATGGTACAGCTAAGGGAGGTGTTGCCCTTGCTGTTGTTCAGCAGTTAGGCTTACCCATTCGCTTTATTGGCGCAGGCGAGGGAATTGAAGACTTGCGCCCCTTTTCCAGTTATGAATTTGTTGAAGCGTTATTAAGTGGGTGAACTACTCCACTGTATAGACGGACGGAGCTTCCCAATTCAACAGGAATAGCCTCAAAGACTCCGTAGTACTAGAAAGTCTGACATTAGTTCGACGGGACACAAACCGACACCGCCGACTGGACTCACAATCCCCATTTTAGGAATACCTTGAAGATGGGGACTTCCGCGACACATTAAAAACTAAAAATATTCCCAAAATCATTCATAGCTCTAACTAAGCATATACTGAGTTTTATTGATCTAGCAAAACATTTGCTATCCAAGCGTGATATATTTTTATCTAATTAAAGTAATTTAATATTTTGTAGATATTATGAGCTAGCAACTACAGGGCTTTTTAAGTTGTTGAACCACACCGCTTCTCACCCCCTCCCGGAGCAGAAACCACTAGTTTTCCCCACGGACGAAGGGAGTGGTCTAAATGCTTGAGAACTGCTATAAGTTATGAAAAAATGAAACCTCTTCCACGGTGTTACGAAAACTACTGATTTGTAGAGGTTGGTTTCAAATAAAAATACATAGTCGGCAATTCCTAAATATTGAGCAAAAAATACAAGAAGTAAATACAATACTTATAAAATTTACATCTTACGTCTTTATACTCTTGCTAAAATGGCAAACCTTGTCTCAATATGGTTTAGCAATCGCAAAACCAATGGATTTACAAATAATCTAAAATCTGCTGATATCAAATGCAATAGTACCTGTGCCTGTGTCTCAACTGCCCTCTCAACCTACTGACAACAATAGCAGTGCCGCAACGGATGTTACACCCGTTGTAGCGCTGAAAGAACTCGTTGCACGGTTGCACCGGGAACAGAATAAAATCCAAGATTTGCTTAGTTCTTTGGGATTTGCTCTGAGAAGCTTCAACAACTTAAATCAGTTCTTAGAGTTAATTCCGTTAATGGCAACAAGAGTCACAGATGCAGATGGCAGTGCCCTCTTTCTCCATAAACCTAACGGTCAAATCAGGTTAGAGCAATTACACTGGCAAGATAGCCGTCAACGGAAAAATATTCGTAAAGCTTTAGAAACAGCTAGCAGTCAAATCTCGTTAGTACCCAATAGTGCGCCTGTAGTCACTGCTACAGGAATTTTGGACGATCAAATGCATCGTTATTTGGGGCCAGATGTACAAATATTTGGTACAGCAATTCTGGTGAAGCACACAGAACGGGGATGGCTCTATGTCTTGAGCCGCGATCCAGAATATAGTTGGACAGAAACTAGACAAAAATTAGTCAGGTTAGTGGCAGATCAAACAGCAGTAGCGATCGAAAACGATGAACTAGCTGTAGAACTGAGGAAAAAAGAACGCCTTGATCAAGAATTAGAAATTGGGGCAGAAATTCAACGGCGACTCTTGCCACGGCAATGTCCTAGTATTCCTGGCGCAATTCTGGCTGCACGCTGTAAACCTGCAAATCGCGTTGGCGGAGATTACTACGACTTTATTCCCACTAATCATAAACAATTCCAGTCAAGTATTAAAAGCGGTTTAGAAACTGGTCGTTGGGGTTTAGTAATTGGGGATGTGATGGGTAAGGGTGTCCCCGCAGGGCTGATTATGACGATGATGCGGGGAATGCTGAAAGGAGAAGTGCTACATGGTAATTCTCCGGCTGGAATTTTGCAAAACTTGAATCGAGTCATGTACGCAGATTTAGAAAATTCTCACCGCTTTGTCACGCTATTTTATTCAGAATATAATCCGAAAAACAGAGTTTTATCTTATAGTAATGCAGCGCATAATCCACCTTTATGGTGGCACGCAGCTACAAAAACTGTCTCTCGATTAGATACTTTAGGAATGCTAATTGGTTTGGATGCTAATAGCCAGTACGAGGATGCCCAAGCGCAATTAGAATCTGGAGATACAATTATTTATTATACAGATGGCTTGACTGATGCTGCTGCCGCAGGTGGCGATCGCTTCGACGAAGATAACTTTATCACTGCCTTCAATACGGCTTGCAAATATTGCAACGGGCCACAGGAAATTGTCGATTATTTATTCGACCAAGTTCAGCAGTTTATCGGCCCTGATAAGCAAAATACTGATGATATGACATTAGTTGTTTTGCAAATTCAATAAACTTCACAAAAATCCTGATACAAATACAGAAGGTGTAGAGACGCGCTTTTGAAGCGTCTTTACTCTAGTCTTCCCTGCTTCTGCTTTTCAAGTTCGGCAGCAGCCGTATCCAGTTCTATCTCCAGTTGTTCCACCGTAGGCAGGATGCTTTTAAGCTGTTCTGGAACGTCTTTTCCTATCTTGTGCGTGGAAACGCAGATAGGTTGTGTCATTCCTTGCAATGCAAGTTCGGCAACAGTCTTATTTTTAGATTTGCAAAGAATGATGCCGATAGTAGGCTGATCATCAGGATGCCGCAAAGTAGCATTTACTGCCGACACATAAAAGTTCATCTTTCCGGAAAATTCTGGCTGAAACTCCACCATTTTAAGGTCGATAATGACAAAGCAGCGCAGCTTGAGGTGATAAAACAGCAGATCAAGCCTGTATTCCTGTCCGCTGACCTCAAGAGGATACTGGCTTCCCACAAACGAGAACCCTGCCCCTAGTTCCAGAAGAAAGTCACGAATCCGTTCCACTAACGCCCGCTCTAAATCCCTTTCCTGCGCTTCTTTACCCAGAGTCAGGAAGTCAAAATTATACGGGTCTTTGAGTAGCTGCTGTGCCAGATCGGATTGTGGTTTAGGCAAGGTCTGGCTGAAATTGGTGACTGCAATGCCCTGGCGTTCATAAAGACGGCTCTCAATCTGTATCTCCAGGATGGCGCGGCTCCAACCGTTTTGGATGGTTTGCTGGATGTACCAAACTCGCTGCTCTGGCACTTTTACGCGATCCAGCAAAACGCAGTTATGCCGCCACGGAATTTGTCCACCAAGCTGCTGGACAAATTGCTCGTCAGGGTAAGCTTCCGCAAAAGCCCGCATATAGAGCAGGTTTGTGCGGGAAAAACCCTTTATATCCGGGAACTCCCGTTTTAAATCTTTGGCTATGCGCTCAATCACTTTAGTTCCCCAGCCTTCCTCCTGCTGGCGTTGTAAAATCTCCCTGCCAATCTGCCAGTAAAGCAGCACCAATTCATGGTTAACAGCCAGTGCCGCCCGCACCTGCGCGGTGCGAATGCGCTGTTTAAGGGTGCTTAGAAAAGCATCATAGTTGCTCAGTTCAGGAAAAAGGGAATCGGTCACGGTCAAAAGCGTATCGGGCGGTTATTGTATTGTACATTAGCGGTAATAATCGGCTATGTGTGAATAAGCAACCCTTTATACTCGTTCAACGCTTAAAACCTGAATTCAATTAAGGAATTCGTCTTACCTGTAGAATTTTGTCCAAAAAATAAACTTAAACCTGCTACGGTGCCACCAATTATCGCTGTATACCAACTCACTCGCGTGTCACGAGATTGACGCGCAAATTCTGCTCTTTGCTGCAATAATCCATACTCTGCTAGAAGTAATTGTATTTTCTGCTCATGTTGTTTGGCAGAAGTCTGACCAGGCTGTGGAATTGGCTGAGAAGGCTGAGGGTTTTGTTGTTGAGTCATTTGGAGATGGCATGAGTTGGAAGCGATTAAATTTTATCACCCTACATAAATTCCCCAAGCGATCGCTCAGGTAGTTGTATCTTTTAATATTCAATCCAATCAATTCTTACAAACGAATGAAACATCAAGCAAATCTAAAGCCCTTTGTTGCACCTTTGTCGGTTCACACCTGTGAAGGAGTAGGGAGTGGGGTAAGATACACAATAAAAAAATTATTGGGTTGAGTGATTGATCACCCAACCCAATATAGAATCTCTTCACTAATAACTAATTCGCTACTTCAGCCATTTCAATGACGCGCCCTTCATAGTCTTTAATTAAAAAGTTAAGGGGTTTTTGGCTGCGAATTTTGAACTTGAGACCACGCGTTTCCACTCGCATTAAAACTAATTCTAAGCAGTCGTGGTCAAAGCAAACGTGACGTTGCTGATTTTTGCTACCTAAACTAGCACCAGTAATCACGTGTAACTGAGTGTTCTTTTTCAATTGATACCAAAGTCCATCGTTGGCATTACTCATGGATTTGCCAGACAAACTGGGACTGGTAGACATATAAAGCGGATCAATCCCCGTTGTGCCTAGAGTTTGTTCGTAGTTGTAGTAATAGTGCAAGGGAACCTCGGCTGCTGGCAAATCTAGCAGACCTTCATATAATTGTCGAGCAACCTCCAAATCCGACACCATGACGGTGTGTACTTTGGGGGCACTGGTGAGGAACATCCACATAGCACCAGCATATGCTGCCAATAGCATCACCATGATGCCTTGGGTAGAGAATAAGCTATCCAAGGGCAAGGAAGGCACAAAGGAGCCTAAAGTAACAGGACTGAACAGGAAAGATATCACATTAACTGCTATAACCATGAACAAATTAAGGATTGTATATAGAGGCCGCTTTTATGATTGTTGATTTAAGACTAAAGATTAAGTCCTTATTCCTAGTTTATCAAGACCCAACTGGTACGGCGTAACATAAGCAAAAATACCAAAATTTTGAGCAGCTTAGTCTGATTCTGAGCTACAAACTGTGCAACACCGAGATATTATGCGATTAATCAAAAGACTGCAATGAAACTTGTGCAAATTCCTCATTTTCCTGAAGCTAATCACCCGTTAGTCAAGTCGCTGTTCCATCACAGTGATCATGAACTGCTGAATCTGTTTCAGCGCTACCCCGATGCTGGCAAGTACTTTACAGTAATTTTTTGCCGCTATAGTCCGATAGTGTACACTTTGATTCGACATTCGGCGCGATCGCCTGTGCAGGCAGATTATCTATTTGCTTTGACTTGGCGACATATCTACTACGAACTCGGCGGACTAGATTTGGCTAACACTCAATCAGTCCAGGAAAGTTTAACCTTACAAAATTGGTTGATTAATGTGACGGCTTTCTGTATCAACGAGATTGAACTCCCACCTACAGAAGCAATTCATTACTCTCTCCAAGCAACTTCACCACCGCTATGGTGTTATGTAGAACAGGCTTTAGACCAACTGCCTCCAGTTTTACGATTGATTGTGTTGATGGCTCAAACCTTCCATTGGAGCGAAACTAGAATTGCTGCTTATCTGCAAGCTGAAGGTGAAGCGATCGCTCCTACCGAAGTAGCTAATTTTCTCCAAGAAGGCTACCGAATGCTAGAGGATAAATTACCTGCCGACCTCTGCGCTATCTACTTGGGTGAAGATTTTAATCAGTAGTTATATTAGTAAAAACACGTATGTTGCTTGTCTTAAATTTAGAGACTAAACTTTTACTAAAACCCAATATTTCACGGGTAAGTTTTATGAAGCAACGAGATGTATTTTCACGAAAGTTGGGGAAAAAGGAAATTCTCTATCCTTTATCCCTAACCCTTTTCTCAAATTCTGTCAGCAGTTTTAGCTGGTGTCTCTCACAAAGAGGACACGGAGAAGGGGAGACGCGGCGACGCGGAGAGTTCCCGCGTTTTCTGCAAAAATTCCAGTTTTGCATTTTACTGTTTGCTTTTTTACTCACTCCGACAGCAGTAGGTGCGGTTGATATTACACAACAACTACACCGTCCTGTAAATAATTTGATTGATAAACAATCAAGAGATACAGCAGATAGCTTATTGCGTATCAGTGAACAACAATATGCTTCAGGGTATGCTGAGAAAACAATTGCTTTTTGCTTGCAGGCGCTGGAAATCTATCATGCAATTGGCGATCTGAAAGCACAAGGTTTAACTTATAATTTACTTGCTAAGTCTTATATTCAGCTAAACCGATTTAAAGAAGCTGATGACGCTTTACGCCGAGGGTTAGCGATCGCTCGTGATACTCAAGACTTTCAATCTCAAATTTTTGTATTGAATAATATCGGTACTTTTCTTCTCCAAAAAGATGAATCTGTTGCTGCTGGCAAGACTATCGAAGATGCCCTATCGATTGCCCGCAATGTCAAAAATATAGAAGGGGAAGGGCTATCTCTCAGCAACTTGGGGTTAGTAACTGCTAGATTAGGAAACTATAATAAGGCAATTAAGCTGTATGAAAATGCTTTGATTTTCCGCCGTCAAACTGGCGACACTATTGGTGAAGCAAATACTTTGAATAATTTGGGCGATGCTTACTTAGCAGCAGGAAATTATCAGGAGACAATTGGTACATACGGAGCTGCTTTAAGGATAGCTAAAACTAACCGCGATCGCACAAACCAATTACGCGCAATTGATGGTTTAGTCACAGCTCACAGTGCCGTCAAACGCTATGAACGTGCTTTTGATTTATTAGAACAACGCCTAGTAATAGCAAGCGAATTACGAAATATCCAAGAAGAGTTAAAATCTTTTGCATCTTATGCTCAACTGTATGAGCGACTGGGCAATTATGCAACTGCTCGCAATTTTTATGAAAGGGCTATCATACTGGCGCGAACTTTGGAAGACAGCAAGCAGGAGCTTGTGTTGATAGATAAGCTAACCAAAATTCGCCAGCGTTAAACGTGATGTAAGCAAGGTACCGTTACTGGATCATAGTCGAGCGATCGCCTCTTCTACCAAATCATGGTGTGGGCGATCGCTTTTGCGATCATCTTTAACTGAAAAATATGAAGTTTTGTTACAGATTGCGTAGTTCTGACAAACTTAGCTGTGTTAACTATGGGAGTTCACAAGAGCCATTGTTTCTGACTCTGAAAAACTCTGTATCTTCGATGTCTTTATAGGCACACTCTACTCTGAGAACACAAGTTAATTAGTAGAGCAGAAGATAAGTTCTGCTATTGGTAAGGACAGCAAAAATAATGGATTGTCAATCATCACAACAAGTAGTTTTTGATACTGAAACTTTAATTCAATTAGAGGATGAAATTAAGCAGGAACTGATTTGTATCTTAAATAACTCTAACTTGAGCAGAATTCTCGAAAGCTACGGTATATCAGAATCAGAAGTCATCAGAGTTAATTATGCGATCGACTTTGATAAACTCAAGCTTAGTGATGACACCAAAATTGTGCGATTCTTAGAAGGTGGAATAGGCTTGCTCAAGCCGTGTCCAGTACCTGGCTATCCTCAAGGTTGCTGGGCAGGCTAAACTGCCATCTAAATAATACTAGTAAAAGTTACGTTGAGCTATGTTTCGTAACTTTTACTTTTTTTCAGTAGAGGCACAACATTGTTGTGCCTTTATCATGAGAAGTTTGAAAATGAGAAAAACTATTAGTTCTTCATCGTTATTAAATACAGCTTGACATGCTAAGCATCTAATATATCTATTTGAAAAGGTGCAGCCGTTATGACTAATATTCGGGAACTAAGTCAAGGACTAGGAATTGTAATAATTCTTACAGTAGCTTTTTCTGTAAACTCGGCTATTGCCCAGGTTAGTCAAGATGAAACTTTACCTACTAATTCTAAAGTTTTAACACAAGGTAACATTACAACTATTGAAGATGGAACTCAATCTGGAGGCAATCTGTTCCACAGTTTTCAAGAGTTTTCGATACTGGAAGGAAGAACAGTTGAATTTAAAAATGCTGAAAATATTCAAAATATTATTAGTAGGGTAACAGGAAATTCAATTTCTCAGATTGATGGCGTTTTAAAAGCTCATGGCACAGCCAATTTATTTTTAATTAATCCTAACGGGATTATTTTTGGTTCTAAAGCTTCTTTAAACATCGGCGGTTCATTTTTAGCTAGTACAGCGAGTAGTTTAAACTTTGCCGATGGTAGTAAGTTTAGCTCTACAAATCTTAAAACGACAAATTTACTTAGCATCAGTATACCTATTGGCTTACAATTTGGCTCAAAGGTAGGTTCTATCCATAATCAATCTCAAGCAAGTCCAAATAATGCAACTAATTTCTACGAGCAACCCGTTGGTCTACAAGTACAACCTGGTAAAACTTTAGCACTAGTTGGCGGTGAGCTTGTGCTACAAGGTGGGAATTTAACAGCAAAAGGAGGACGAATTGAGCTAGGAAGTGTAGCAGAAAATAGCTTTGTTGGTCTGAATTCAACAAACCAAGGCTGGATTTTAAGTTACGCAAATGTTCAGAATTTTCTAAATATTCAAATAATACAACGAAACGAAATTCCGTCTTACGTGGATTTAAGTGACAAGGGTAGTGGTAGCATCCAAGTGCAAGGTAAGCGCATACTGCTAAGTGGTTCATCACAGATTTTGGCTAATACTTTGGGTTCTCAACAAGGAGGTAATTTAATTGTGACTGCCTCTGAGTTAGTAGAATTGATTGATCCTGGTGTGCCATTGACGACTGGGACTTTTGGTAGCGGAAACGCCGGAGACTTAACCATCACAACAAGTAAGTTAATTATCCGAGACGGCGCACAGGTTCGCAGTGAAGCACAAGTATCTTCCAATAGTTTTGGTTTAAGTTCGGCAGGAAAATTAACTGTAAATGCCTCAGATTCCGTGGAATTGCTTGGTGGCTTTCCTATAGGTAATAGATTGATACCTAGCGGATTATTTAGCGTAACTTCCAGTAATGGAAATGCTGGTGATATAACTATCAATACTAAGAGGTTATATATACAGGGTGGGGCAAGGGTATCAACAGACTCAGCAGGAACTTTCTTGCCACCAAACTTTAAACAATTTTTACCAGCTACAGGGCAAGGAGGGAATTTAACTGTAAACGCTTCTGAGTTTGTAGAAATCACAGGAACCTCAGTTAACGGTTTGCCCAGTGGCATGTTTACTTCAACTCAAGGCCCCGGAACTGCTGGAAATTTAAAACTAACTACAGGGCAATTGGTTGTACGTGACGGAGCGATAATAAGCGTGAGTAGTGGAGTTCCAGACCCAAAGCGATTTACCTACCTGGGAGATGCAAGTAAGTTAGGCTTAGCAGGCGAACTCAATATTACTGCTCGCTCAATACTTCTGGACAACAAAGGAAAACTTACATCTGAAACTGACTCAGGTAAAGGTGGCAATATTTCATTACAGGTGCAAGACTTATTACTAATGCGCCGCAACAGTCAAATATCCACCAATGCAGGTAAAACGGGAACTGGGGGGGATGGCGGTAACATCACCATCGATACACCTAATGGTTTTGTCGTTACTGCTCCCTTAGAAAATAACGATATTACTGCGAATGCCTTCTCTGGCAGTGGTGGTAAAATCACCGTCAACGCTAAAAATATATTTGGGTTTGTGCCTCGCACGCGAGCAGACTTAGTTAAATTGTTAAACACAGAAGACCCAAATCAACTTAACCCCATTAACCAACCAACCAGCGATATCACAGCGTTTTCTCAACAAAACCCTTCATTAAATGGCATAGTACAAATTAATACTCCCGATGTTGACCCCAGTAGAGGATTAGCACAGCTACCTGTAAATGTGGTTGAAACTGCTGGGCAAATTGTTTCTAACTGCAATCCCACAAGTAAAATCGCAAGGGGTTCATTCATAGTCAGTGGACGTGGAGGAATAGCACCCAATCCTACAGAACCATTAACGGGTGATGCAGTACTAGCAGATTGGATTACAGTTGAGCCAAAAGCCGAGAATCGTGTTGATGGTATCCAGAATCGCACAAAAGATCAACTACAAACAGTCAATTCTGTAAATCAACCTACGCAAATTGTCGAAGCCCAAGGTTGGATTATAGATGCTAATGGTAATGTAGTCCTGGTTGCTCAAGCGCCTACTGTTACACCCCACAACTCAGCACTCACATCATCTGTATCTTGTGCTGCTAATTAGTGTTGTATTTCATTTAAAGAGATTATGAACAATCAACAGGCTTTTAAGTCCACCAACAATACAGATGGTGACTTGCTCCCAGAGTATGAGTTTAACTATAGCAAGGCCAAGCCAAACCGTTTCGCCTCTCAAGAAAAAAAAGCTCCTGTAACAGTTACATTAGATTCTGATGTTGCTGAAGTCTTTCAAACATCAGAAGCTGTTAATAACGCTCTCCGTGCCTTACTCTCAGCAATTCCCAAACCTAAAAGATAAACTCATGCTCTAATTCGTCTCCTGAATTTGCAGACGGACGGTGTGTTCAGTTGCACCACTCAGTTGCAGTTCCATGACTTCACCACCCAAAGGTTCTAAGCAATTGAGAAGCGATCGCAAGTTAGGAGTACTCGCACCAGTATCAACATACAGCCGATCAGCTAAATTGCCAATGCGTTTCCAAGTCATATACAATTTGGCGATCGTTTGTTCGATTTGGGAGGCTTGATTGACCAAATCAGCGGCTATGTTTAAACAGCCAACTCTCTGAGCTTCTTCTAAAGCCGTTTCGATGTCTATATCATCCTGTGTTAGCGCTTGGACTTGCGCCGCAGATTTGAGATATTTGGCTAAATTCCGGGCTTCTGTAGTTACCTGCTTGAGAGTATCCACATCAGGATTGGCAGCTATTTCCCTTTGTAAGGACTTTTGATGTGATTCTGGCAGTTTTTCCATTTCTTTCACTAGCGGGGCGATGTAGCGTGGTGGCAGGGTATTATCTGCGGCTTTTAGCTTGACTGGTTCAGGTAGTAAATCTGAGGACATCGCTGTCCATTCATCAGTGAGTTGCCGAACTTCGCGCCTAGTAATGCGATCGCCTTTTTGCGCGGCTTCACTCACCATCTGTTGCACCTCTGGCGATGCTTTAGCAGTTTCTACAAATGCTCGTTTACTAAAGTTATTCACAGCTCCAGGGTCAAGTCTGCCCTCTTCTAAAAGCGTATCAGCACTGTTAGCCAGTTGAATCCAAGCATAAGCTTGACTTTTGCTGATTTCTCGCTCCTTCAACCATTTGAGAAACCCCGTACCTCGTCCATCGCCACCTTTTTTTTCTCTATCGCGTACCGCCCGTAAAATACGTCCCCGCCAAATTTCAGTTTGTAAATCGAAGCGATCGCATACTTGCCAGGCTATATCCAGTTGCTGCTGAAATTCTTGCTCTGGAATCCCCTCATCTTCCGGATCAGGTAATTCAAAAGTCAAGTCGGCTGGCTGTTGTAAGGCTTCAGCAAGATCATTGATATTGTCAGTCGATTGCACAGTGGTAGTGTATTAATGGCTGCAACCGCCATATTATTGCATAAGTTGTGGTGTGCGGGGAAATGGAGAATGATGTCATCTCTGTTTGCTTCCCCGCGTCACCCACATCCCCTGGTTGGTGAGCGCGAACCACACCCTCATCCCTCATTAGCCCTTGAAATCGGCAATGGATGCGATTGAGACGGTTTAAAATCGGTAAACTCGCAGATGGAGTTAAATGGGCAGAAACGGCAGTGGTATCCTGGATTTGGTGGGAAAATCTTGCTAAAACTATCAGATGCTTCTTGATATTTTTGCAAGTCATATTGATGCCTGTGAGCAATATTTGCTAACTCAAATTCTAAGGTTTTTAGTTCATTTTTATTAATACTAATTAAATCAGATTTTTTCGCTAACTCTAGATTGTAAAATGATGCAACTGCCTGCTGTCCTGGGTAAAGGTAACGAGCAGCTAACAAGTAAACTAATGCTTGTCGTCGATCAAAAGCCGATTTACCTGTTTTAAAATCTAAGATATGCAAAGTGCGATCAGAGTCTATAAAAACACAGTCCATTGCTGCATATAAACGAAAGCAATAATCCTCTTTTTCAATGACAATCGGTTTGGGAAAACCCTCATCACCCGGAGTTAATTGCACAATGCGTTTATTTAAAAGCAACGGAGCATCATGATATTTTTTCAAAATTTGCAGAACGCGCTGCTGGACTTGATTGCTAGAATTAGCGAGCTTCAAGATTTGTGCAACTTTTGCTACACCATCTGATTGGTTTAATAAATGCCTATGGTGATGAAACTCATAAACCCCTTTTTGCGCGAGTATGCCAATTCTTTGAGGTGCAGTAGCTGTTGTTAAAAGCGCTTTTACTTGTGGTTCATGTTGCCGCGCTTTAATAAACCCACGTCTCATTTGGCAATGCCAACGTTCTTGTCCTATAGCTGGGGCAACTAAAGACCAAAGATGATAACTGGCAAAAGGTCGATCAAGGGTTGACATTGCTAACAAACAGTGAGAGAAAATACGTTGGGTGCTTGTTGCTACAAACGCTGGCTAAGAACCTCTTGGCAGTAAAGATGATTCAGTGACAAAAATGGCGAAAATGAGCGCCAGTAGCAACTCCAGCAAAATAAAATTTGGTATCGATGGATGGCGGGGAATTATTGCCTATGACTTTACTTTCCCTAATGTATGAAAAGTAACAAAAGCGATCGCCAATTATTGAGAAACAGACTATAGCCAAACTAGACCGATACTTATTGCCTAAGATACTCGGTTTTTAACTGAACGGCTTGCTCATAACTCAGTCCTAGCCTTAAAAATTTGAGCTAAGACGTTGATGTCTACTGCTAGCTATAATCTGACACCCTACTGTGGGATTAAATATATCCCTGAATACGCTAGTCCTGCCACTCCAGAAATTACTGATACTATTGTGGCAAATATAAAAAGTACATCGGATGAGTTGACTAGCAACAGCCAATCAAAATTAATTTCCATTTTCGATCTAAAAGCAAGCTAGTTGCAATTTATCTACACCTTACTTGATGTAGAAATGCTCAAGAATCTTACTAAAAAGTAAAAGACGATGCTCTGTATTCTATCTGTGGCGGCTATTTAGATGAAGTTTTGCAACAAATTGGCTGTCAAGTTCTTCAGGAAATTCAAAATTTAATTGCTCTGCAATTGAATCTTTTGGTAAGAACCTAAAGAAGTTATAAGAATTATGGAGACTGTGATTGCTAAGCTAGAGCCAGTAGCAGTTTAAAAGAATTGACTCTCTTTGTAAACGCAAGGAGTGTTGCAGTTAATAATTATGAAGACTATTGCCAATCTGCTGATATCTGTAGTTTTAGCCATCTGGGTAGTAGCGATCGCTATTATCTCAGTTCAAAACGCCACACCAGTATCTTTAAAATTCTTAACATTTCAATCAGTCCAGATACCAGTGGGTTTAGTCTTAGCTTTTAGTGCTGGTGCAGGAGTAATTGGCATGGCACTACTGCAACCCCTCTGGAGTCTTGCAGGTTCTGGGCGAAATAATTCTCGCTTAGAAGACGACGCTGAATTTTTTGTTGATGACGAAGATTTATAAACAAATGATAAAAGGCGATCGCGTTATCTTCAAAATACTACTTAATCAAGCCCAACTAGAGTTAACAGTCAAAATATGAGTGCAACTCATACAGCAGATTTTAATTTATGGATTCAAAAAACAGCCCAATTATTGCGAGAACATCGCTGGCAAGAAATTGATTGGGAAAATCTTATTGAAGAGGTTGAAGGCTTGGGTAAAAGTGAAAGGCGAGCGATTGTTAGTCAATTAACTCGCCTGCTATTACATCTGCTCAAGTGGCAATACCAACCTCAACGTCGCTCAGATAGTTGGTTAGATTCTATCACTGACGCTCGCACTCAAATTGAGCTAGCAATTCAAGATAGTCCAAGTCTTAAGAGTTATCCAACAGAGCAAGTAAAAGAGAGTTATCAAAGGGCACGCCGTCAAGCAGCTAAGCAAACAGGAATACTAATTTCCGTGTTTCCAGAAGAGTGTCCATATTTGTTAGAGCTAGTTTTAAATGAAGATTGGCTACCGCAAGAAGGTGAGTGCTAAAAACTTTTAGGGAACAGAGAGCAGCGTGGTTTTGGGGTCTCCCCAAGTGGAGCGACTGCAAAGGAATAGGGTTGAAAGTTTTTTGTTATGTAACTTTGTTCTTAAAATCAATACCTCATTTACCTACAATCTGCTGTAAATATTCAGTGAAGCTGATTAATTTAATATTAAAGAATAAGTAAATAAAAACTCACTGTTCTACCTTTTGATAGAAGCAATAATCTGTTCTAGAGATAGAAGTCTGAGTGTGTTTAAAAAAGTTATTTTGAAATACATAGAAACCCAATTAGCAATAGCAAGGTGTTAGCAAGCTAACACACTCACAGATTTTGGAAAGATTAATTTAGCCACATCTTTTAGTGAACTTTATCAACATCTATGACTAACAGCAATCAAAACTATAACAAAGAAGTTCAACAGGGTTCTTACACTGATCCTAATGGGCATACTCACACCAATATCACCCAAACAGAAAAAACAATTAGCAATAATACAACTGTTCCTAACTCTGAATCATACCGGAATGGCTACGCCAGTGGTGTAGTTTCAGAACGTCGTTACCAGCAAGAGAATTTAGCAAAGCGTGAAGATAATTCTATAAGCGGCTTAATCATTGGCTTTTTGCTAGCGCTTGCAGCGGTTAGTGCTGGTGCTTTCTGGTATTTTGCAGGACGTCAAGAAACTGTACAAGATACTGCTACACCAGCACCAGTATTGACTCCTTCTCCTGAAGCCAAGCAAACACCACCCCAAAAGGAAATTACCATCATTGAAAAAACCAGGGATGTCCCAGTACCAGTTTTAGTTCCTCAACAACCAGCCCCAACACCAGCTGCAAAGCAAGACATTAACATTTCTGTTCCAAATCCTTTACCAAAGCAAACTGAGACTACTCCTAGTAAGGCTGATACCCAAAGCGATCGCACTACCCCCCCAGAATCGAGTCAAACACCTAATAGTACGTCAGATAGTACCAGTACTAATGGTACAGCTGATTCAAATCAGTAAAGACGAATTAATTTCTCTGATGGGAAAACTAGTAAATACAAAAGCCTGCTTTGGCAGGCTTTTTTAGATAAAATCACCAAAAAAAGCGGGCATAAAACCCGCTTTTAAAGCAATACAAACTTAAACTATCAATCGCTACCTAATTACCAATTGTCGGTGCAGTTAAAGAAACCGTTGGCGATTCTTTTTGTTGTACCAATGTTGGGACAGAATCACGCAACCTTGCCGTCAATTGTACAGTTGTTGAGTCGTAAATTTGAGTCAACAGTTTGGGGTAGAAACCAATACCAATAATTGGTATTAACAAACAAGCGATGATAAACACTTCACGAGGTTCAGCATCTATTAAAGCTTGATGAGAAACCAATTCCTCATTTTCTTGACCATAGAAAATTTCTCGCAACATCGACAGCAGATAAATCGGAGTTAAAATTACCCCCACTGCCATCAAAAAGACCACAATGACTTTAAAAGTAGAGCTATAAGCATCGCTAGTTGCAAAACCAACAAACACCATCAACTCTGCCACAAAACCGCTCATTCCTGGCAATGCTAAAGAAGCCATAGAACAGGCGGTGAACATAGCAAAAATCTTCTGCATCCTCTTGCCGACACCACCCATTTCATCCAACATGAGAGTGTGTGTTCGGTCATAAGTCGCACCGACAAGGAAGAATAAACTTGCCCCAATTAACCCGTGAGAAACCATTTGCAAGACTGCCCCGCTCAATCCCAAATCGGTGAAGGAGGCAATACCAATCGTCACAAAGCCCATGTGAGAAATTGAGGAGTAGGCAATTTTTCGCTTTAAGTTCCGCTGGGCAAAGGACGTTAGGGCAGCGTAGATGATGTTTACCACCCCCAAAATCACTAACACAGGCGCAAAATAGGCATGAGCATCGGGTAGCATTTGGGCATTCATGCGAATGAGAGCGTAACCGCCCATTTTCAGCAGAATACCTGCCAGTAACATGTGTACAGGGGCTGTAGCTTCACCGTGGGCATCTGGCAGCCAGGTGTGTAAGGGAATGATCGGCAACTTGACGGCGTAAGCGATCAAAAAGCCAGCATACAGTAAAAGTTGAAAATTGAGGGCATAGTCTTTGAGACCGAGCGATCGCATGTCAAAAGTCACGGTATCGCCATAGAAGGCCATTGTCAAAGCTCCCACCAAAATAAACAGCGAACCACCAGCAGTGTATAAAATAAACTTGGTCGCTGCGTATTGCCGCTTTTTGCCTCCCCAAATTGCTAGTAGCAGGTAAACCGGAATTAATTCCAATTCCCATACCAGGAAAAACAACAACATATCCTGGACGGCGAACACGGCAATTTGACCGCCATACATCGCCAAAAGCAAAAAGTAAAAGAGCCTGGGCTTGAGGGTTACAGGCCACGCCGCTAAGGTCGCCAAAGTGGTAATGAATCCGGTCAAAATAATTAGGGGCATTGACAAGCCATCTGCCCCTACTGACCACTTCAAATCCAATTGTGGTACCCAAGGATAACTTTCTACCAACTGCAAATCTGGATTGGAGAAATCGTACCCAGTGTAAAAAGCGTAAACAATCAGTGCAAAATCAATCAATCCCACAATCAAGGCATACCAGCGGACTGTTTTGCCGTCTTTATCTGGGATGAAGGGGGTTAGTAGTGACGCCGCTATTGGTAACAGAATAATCGTCGTCAGCCACGGAAAATTAGCTGTATTCATCGCAATTCGTCTGCAATCAAAATCATGTTTGGCAAAAAGTCACTAGTTATTAACTAACAGCTTTTTGGGGATTTGGTCTTCCTCGTTAGGTTGATTTAATTAACTTAACAATCCCCCATTGTTTCTCTTGAGAGTCTTTTTTTGACAGTTGGGGGTGCAAAATGTGGGTTAGGATACTCCACGTCAAGTCAAAAAGGAGCCGCTAGACTAGCATTATATCGATGCGATCGCTCACCAAGAACAAAGTTAATTTTGCTATGTTCGTCAATCCAAAACTAGCACTGGAGGAAGTTGAGTTTAATGAGAAGTGCGATTAGGTGGTTGCTGCACAACTAAAATATCTGTAGTATTTGGGTATATTTGTTTATGACACATACTGTATGAGTACTGAAAATCAAATACTTAAAACTCAGATAATCATTATTGTTATTGCATTAATCGGTGTAGTAGGTAATGCAGTGATTACCAACTGGTACAAATTCTTTCTCAAACCAATTTATCAAACACCAGTGTTGAATACCTTACTGACATCAACGTCGATTCCTGCATTTACGACAACAACAGCACTAAAACTGGGTACTTTTTTAGGATCAAAATTAACACAGCAACCAAGTATTTCACCAAGACCGAGTTCGCCCCTATCTTTATCAAAATCAAATCAAAGGTATCAAGTTAACGATATTACTTTTGATTTACAACGATGTCAAAGATCGGGTCAAACAATCAGATGCTACTTTTTAATCACCAACCAAGGAGCGGATTTGGATTTGGGTGTAGATTCGACATGGACAAATCGAACTAGGCTCATTGATTCTTCTGGTACGCCATATACTGCTACTAGGGCTGAACTGGGCGCTGTTAAAGGCAGTGACCGAATTTCAGATACCATTATTCGTGGTGGTCGATTGAAAATGATTATTGACTTTGCAGGTGTTCCAACTGAAGTTAACGAAGTAGACTTAACTGTAGCAGTTGGATGGGGCAGTACTTGGGAACTTGTCAAAATCCCTAATGTTGTCTTTTCCGACTTAACACAGCAACCAAGTATTTCACCAAGACCGAGTTCGTCTCCATCTTTATCAAATCAAAGGTATCAAGTTAACGATATTACTTTTGATTTACAACGATGTCAAAGATCGGGTCAAACAATCAGATGCTACTTTTTAATCACCAACCAAGGAGCGGATTTGGATTTGGGTGTAGATTCGACATGGACAAATCGAACTAGGCTCATTGATTCTTCTGGTACGCCATATACTGCTACTAGGGCTGAACTGGGCGCTGTTAAAGGCAGTGACCGAATTTCAGATACCATTATTCGTGGTGGTCGATTGAAAATGATTATTGACTTTGCAGGTGTTCCAACTGAAGTTAACGAAGTAGACTTAACTGTAGCAGTTGGATGGGGCAGTACTTGGGAACTTGTCAAAATCTCTAATGTTGTCTTTTCCAATTGATTTACCCTTTTTGACAATTCAAACAATACTGTTCAGTAATAACAGTAGTGCATTACTCTCTCGAAGAGAGTACCCTACGAATATTTAATTGTTGACTATCAGCCAAAAAAAGAGCCTAAATTTAGGCTCAAAAAAAATTTGGGGAAGGAGCCTAATTTAGGCTCCTAAAAAACTTTGGGGTTTGAAACCGATACAGAAATCAAGTAATACCAAAGACAATCACTAAACCCAAAACAGCCCCAAACACAATTAAGGCATAGAACTGAGCGCGACCGTTTTCTAGGTATTTCAGACCTTCGCCACTGACAAGAGTGAAAAAGCCTGTAAGATTTACAGCACCATCAACAACGCGGAAGTCAACTTCCATGACTTGTCTGGCAAGGCGACGCAAGCCAAGAACAAAGACACGATGGTAAATGTCATCAAAATACCATTTGTTGAGAGATAGCTCATAAAGTGGTTTGATTTTAGCGGCGATCGCTGCCGGGTCAATCTTACCGTACAAGTACATCAGCGAAGCCAAGGTGATGCCAATCAAGGAAATTCCCACTGAACCCCCCGCCAAAACATAAAATTCTGTCGGGTTGAACTCTGCGGCTTTTTCTATCACCTCAGAGAGGCTTTGAGTTGGAGAAAAGATAAACTCCTCAAAGTAGTTAGCATAAGGAGTTCCTGCTAAACCAATCAAAATCGAAGGTACAGCCAAAACCACCAAAGGTAGGGTCATTGTCCACGGTGATTCATGAGGTGAATCACTGTGATGCCCATGAGAATCATGGTGGCTGCCAGTTGCTGCTAGTTCGCCCTTTTTCATTGCCCCAGGGCCAAAAGTAGGCGCAGGTTCTTCTGCTTCCAATTCCAAAACGATTGTTGCTGCTGCTTCCTTAAGCTTTTGCTTAATTTTCTGGTCATTACCCCGGAATTTACCTTCAAATGTCGAGAAATACATTCTGAACATGTAGAAAGCAGTGATACCAGCAGTTAACCAGCCAATCAACCAGAGAAAGGGGTTAGCCTCAAAAGCTTTACCGAGAATTTCGTCTTTTGACCAGAAACCGGCAAAGGGTGGCATCCCAGAAATCGCTAGACAACCAATTAAGAAAGTAATGGCTGTAAATGGCATATACTTCCGTAGTCCCCCCATTAAGCGCATATCTTGCGCTAAGGCGGGGTCATGACCAACGACTCCCTCCATGCCGTGAATTACAGAACCGGAACCCAAAAACAGCATCGCCTTGAAATAAGCGTGCGTCATCAGGTGGAATAGTCCCGCAGAGTAAGCGCCTATCCCCATGGCCATCACCATATAACCAAGCTGGGAAATGGTGGAGTAAGCTAAGCCCTTTTTAATGTCATTTTGGGTAATGGCGATACTTGCCCCCAAAAACGCTGTAAATGCCCCAGTATAGGCAATCACGTTCATTGCGGCTGGAACGTGTTCAAATACTGGATACATCCGGGCAATCAAGAAAACACCCGCTGCCACCATAGTTGCTGCGTGGATCAAGGCAGAAATGGGTGTAGGGCCTTCCATCGCATCTGGTAGCCAGACATGGAGGGGGAATTGAGCTGACTTAGCTACCGGGCCCAAGAACACTAAAATTGCAAACAGAACAGCCAGAAAATTGCTGATCGAGCCTGATTGCACTAGTTGTGTGAGGCGATCGCCCATCACATCAAATTCAAAGCTTCCTGTCGCCCAGAACAGCCCCAAAATGCCAAGTAACAAACCAAAGTCACCAACACGGTTGGTCACAAATGCTTTTTGAGCTGCGTCGGCTGCTGACTTGCGATCATACCAAAAGCCGACTAGCAAGTACGAACACATCCCGACCAGTTCCCAGAAAATATAAATCTGTACTAGGTTGGGGCTAACCACCAGACCCAACATTGAAGAGCCAAATAAGCTGAGATAGGCGTAAAACCGCACGTAACCTGGATCATGAGCCATGTAGCCATCGGTATAAACCATGACTAAGAAAGCTACTGTTGTCACAATCACCAGCATCAGGGCTGTCAGGTGGTCAATAGTGTAGCCCATGCTCAGGTGAAAATTGCCTGCTGCCGCCCATTCTAAAGTGCGGATATAAGGCGCATGTCCTTGAATTTGACTCCACAACAAGGCAAACGAAAGCCCCATAGCTGCTCCCATGAGGGAGATAATCGCTACAGCGTTGAGCTGCCGCAGGCGATTTGTCACCTGATTCAACGAGATTAACCCTAGACCGACCAGCATTGCCCCAAGAAGAGGAAATACCGGAATCAGCCAGGCATACTGATAGATTACTTCCATCACTGACGCCTACTATTAGAATTCTTGACTAAATTTCGACAGTAATGCTAACGGTATTCGTCGCAAACTGCCCAGGTTGGAACTGTTAATAATTGTGACACACACCCTTGAGGATAAAATACCCCACCCAATGAGCTTTGGGTGGGGTGTTAAGCATGGTTTTATATTTGGGGACTGGGGACTGGGGACTGGGGACTGGGGACTGGGGATTGGGGATTGGGGACTGGGGGACGCGGGGACGCGGAGAATAACCAATGACAAAAGACAAAGGACAATTCCCAATTCCCTATTCCCCAATTACGCCAAACGGCATCCCAAGTCTACTGTTGACCTAGTGTAGGCTTGAGAAGAATTGCCATAGCTAACTTTAATTTCCTCTAAAGCTAGACGTAAATCGTCTCTGCCGCGAAAACCTTCTAAGCGATCGCGGACTATACCATTTTCAATCAAAAGTAAAGTTGGTAATGACTTTAATCTATATGTAGTAGACAATTTGAAATTTTGGTCGGCGTTGACCTTGACTAATTTAATTTCTTCCCCACATTGGGTTTTAAATTGCATCAACAGTGGGTGGATGACACGACACAAGCCACACCAAGGTGCTTCAAAATTAACTAAAACAGGAATTGGGGATTCTAAAACTTCTTGAGTAAATGTCCGCTCACTAACCGACAACACCATGACGCCTCTTGGATTATAAGGTTCTTATATCAAACTAGCTATCAACAGATTTAATGATTAACAAGCCAGTGAAGGCTGATAAATGCTTTTAGGACATAGAGAACTAGACAAAAATTAAGTGTGTGAACATAGGTCTTATAAAAAAGTCAGTGCTACATTAACGATGGCTCTTGTGGATTTTTTGAATCTTGATTGCCATAACCGCTGGATTATTCCCTAACACGAGGAAACTTACCAGCGACTACTAATATAAAATCTTCAACTAACCCAGTACAACCCCTATGACAGATGTTTGAATCAATCCTACATTGATTCGGTAGCAATTGATCAGCTAATATTTTTGCCTGCTGAGTATTTTTTGCTGACATTGGGGATCACTTAAGGCTACCATTTTATCCTACTAGTTACTTCTAGCAACAGTGGGTGTAGCCACCAAAGTACAGCCACAAAAATGGCGACTCCGAAATAGGCAGGGCGGAAAAATTCCTGCCATTTGATAGATTGACGTCCGTCCATAATTGCTGCAAAGGGAATAGTTGAAGTTCGCTGTTTGACAATTTCAAAGGCTTCTCCATAGCGATAACTCAAACGGCGATCGCCATGCCAAACTCCAAACAAATGATGTAGCACCAATCCGAAAGAAGTCACAAGGGTAAAGCTAGTACCAAGCCAAAGAGAATGAGCAATACACCAAATGACTTGTCCCACCATCTGGGGATGACGCGTTATACGCATAATTCCCGTCTCATAGAGATGGACTTGAGGCTTTTGAATAGCAGCAATTTCTAGTAGATTGAAGGTAGCAGGATATAAAAACAAAAACGAAATCGCTGACAGCACCCAAACAACTTCCCGCACTCCCGGTACTCCTTGCACCTGCCAAAGTGATAAACCATCATAGCGGTGGTTGAAAAAGTAAACAATTAGGATTACAGCCAACGGTAGGCTGACTAATGCAAAAAAAATCCGATAGAGCCTTGGCCCAATGTATTTTTCTGCCCAAGGACGCAAGGCAGCACCCCCACTGTGAGCGATCGCAAAAGCTATTTGTAACCCAAGCATGACAAAATGACTGGGGGTTAACCAAGGAGTCAGCATCATAAGCAATTCAAAATTCCAACTTCAACATTCAAAATGGAAAAAACCAATCACAGCGAGCATCCTGGCTAGTAACTGCTTGCCAATTAAAGCAAAGCAATGTAGGCACAAGTGAAGTAATTTAAAGAAAACTTAATTCAGTACAACCAATACCACAAAGTATTCAAAAGGGGACTTTAGTCAAAATGTTGTAATACTGTCTTTTTCGAGTAAAGCCTTCAAGTTGTAAGATGCAACAGATCATACTCGGCTAATTGCTGTGAAACCTAATTTGTTGCCAAAGCCGCTCCTTTCAAAGTTTGTGGGTTGAGCCTTATGTCTGACCTTCCTTTCACTTTAGATCAGTTACGTATTCTAAAAGCGATCGCACAAGAAGGGAGCTTCAAGCGCGCCGCTGATAGTCTCTATGTCTCCCAACCAGCCGTGAGTCTACAAGTCCAAAATCTAGAACGGCAACTGGATGTCCCCTTATTTGATCGTGGAGGACGCCGTGCCCAATTAACCGAAGCTGGACATCTACTTTTAAGCTACGGTGAAAAAATCCTCAGTCTGTGTCAAGAAACCTGTCGCGCTATTGAGGATTTACAAAATCTTCAAGGCGGTACTTTAATTGTTGGTGCTTCTCAAACCACCGGCACCTATCTTTTACCCAGAATGATCGGCATGTTCCGTCAAAAATATCCCGATGTAGCTGTGCAACTGCATGTCCACTCTACCCGACGAACTGCCTGGAGTGTAGCCAACGGACAAGTGGATTTGGCTATCATCGGTGGTGAAATTCCCGGTGAACTAGCAGAATCTTTGGAAATTCTTGCCTACGCTGAAGATGAATTAGCGTTGATTGTGCCCGTATTCCACCCTTTTGCCAAACTAGAAACAATCCAAAAAGAAGACCTATATAAGTTACAGTTCATCGCTCTCGATTCTCAATCGACTATTCGCAAAGTCATTGATCAGGTATTAGCACGCTGCGAGATTGATACAAGACGTTTTAAAGTTGAAATGGAACTGAATTCCATAGAAGCGATAAAAAATGCTGTGCAGTCAGGTTTGGGAGCTGCTTTTGTCTCCACTAGCGCGATCGCCAAAGAATTACAGATGGGTGTGCTACACTGTGCCCCAATTGAAGGTGTCGTTGTCAAACGGACACTGTGGTTGATTTTTAATCCCAACCGTTATCGATCCAAAGCAGCAGAAGCCTTTAGCCAAGAAATTTTACCTCAATTTGCCAATCCAGGCTGGAATCAAGACCTGTTCAAGCTATCACAAAAAAACATAGCAGTCACCACATTGGATGCAGCAACACCAAACTCAGATGAAGGCTAAAATCTAGTCATTAGTCCTTTGTCCTTTTGCTAATGACTTGTGACTAATGACTACTTGCCCTGAGTGAAGTCGAAAGGGTGACTGATGACAAAGCACAAAAATGGAAGTTTACTGCACTCGTCCACACTGTCCACGCCCTCAAAACTATTGTGCGGACTTAGATGACATTACGACACTAAAAACAACTCAGCAAAAATACTGTACCACTTGTGGTATGGGACTAATATTAGATGGGCGCTACGTACCAATGAAGCTGCTGGGAAGAGGCGGATTTGGAGCAGCTTTTTTGGCACGCGATCGCCGTATCCCCGGAATGCGCCAGTGTGTAGTTAAGCAATTTCAACCACGGGGCAATTTAACTTCAACTCAGCTACAAATGGCACAACAGCTATTTGAAAGAGAAGCAGAAGTCTTAGCACAAATAGGCAACGAACACGAACAAATTCCAGATTTGTTCGCCTTCTTTCCAGTAACAGTTAATAGCTTATTGCCAGGACAGCAAGACCAGTTTTTTTACCTGGTACAAGAATATATTGATGGGCAAAACTTAGAGGAAGAATTAGCTCTAAAAGGTAAATTCTCAGAACAGGAAGTTTTAGAAGTACTACAAGAAATTCTCAAGGTACTAAAGTTTGTCCATGAAAAAAACAT
The DNA here is from genome assembly GCF_059505385.1 of Desmonostoc vinosum. Classification (NCBI taxonomy): domain Bacteria; kingdom Bacillati; phylum Cyanobacteriota; class Cyanophyceae; order Nostocales; family Nostocaceae; genus Desmonostoc; species Desmonostoc vinosum. The sequence goes on along the minus strand of NZ_JCACKM010000298.1, from coordinate 19,994 downwards.
TATTCACCGAGACATCAAACCATCCAATATCATGCGCCGTCGTGACGGCAAACTCTTCTTACTAGATTTTGGTGCAGTCAAGCAAGTAACAAGTACCTCATCTAGTTCTGCTGCTTCTACAGGAATTTATTCAATGGGATTTGCACCGCCTGAACAGATGGCTGGCGGCCAAATATTTCCATCCACCGATTTGTATGCTTTGGCCGTAACTGCGCTCAATTTATTGACAGGACAAGAAGCAATACAGCTATTTGATACATATACCAATCAATGGAATTGGCGATCGCACGCAGTTGTTAGCGATCGCTTGGCGGATATTCTAGATAAAATGCTCCGATCTGCGGCTAATCAACGCTTCCAGTCAGCCCAAGAGGTTCTAGATGCCTTGGGATCAAAGCCTGTCGCCTCTGCACCAATAAATCCACTTCCCACACCCCCGCCACAAGCTTCTCATCCTGTCATTCCTTTCCCACCAACTCAAATCACGTTTTCTATAATAGAACTATTGAGTGGAGCAGCATTCAGTGGATTTGAGGCTGCATTGATCGCGATCGCCCTTTTTAGTTTATTAAAATCACCAATAGTTACCTTAGCTATTTCTACCTTGATTGTCAGTTTCCTCGTATTTGCCCAAACTAGGCGGTGGATTGAAAAGTTAGATTTACTAATTATTCCAGGAATTACATTTGGGATTATTTTTTTTGTTCCCCTTTTACAAGGCAGTTTAAACATTAAAGAAATAATTATTTTGGCATTAGCTGCTGGATTGGTAGCTATTGCGTTAACATCCCTATTTCGCCTAATTTACAAATTATTATCTTTAATACTTTAAAAAAAACTTCTGGTGCTAATAGCTACCTATGTCTCAGAAAAACGAAACACTCAGGCTTTTCTTGGCTGCTGTTGTCTCTGTTGGCTTAGTCTTTAGTGGGTTATGGTTTCTCATGGAACGATGGGCGCAAATAAACCCAACTAATTCCCAGCAGTCAAATTCTTCTAATCAAACGAAATCAAATAATTCCCCTACTTCTACAAATAACCCAACCAACGAATGTCCATCATACTTCCCACAAGGAATATTCAACTATGGTGGTAGCACCACTTGGGCACCCATTCGTAAAGAAGTAGAACCAGTACTGAAAAATCTATGTCCTCAGTTTGGTTTACGCTACACTCAACCACCATCTGGTAATCCAGGATCTGGAACTGGCATTCAGATGTTGATAGATAATCAACTAGCTTTTTCAGAATCTTCTCGTTCAGTTAAGGCTGAAGAACATACACAAGCACAGCAAAAAAAATTTAGTCTCAAAGAAATTCCAGTAGCAATTGATGGCATTGCGATCGCTGTCAACCCCAGCCTTAATATACCCGGTTTAACCGTTGCCCAACTTAAAGACATCTACACTGGTAAGATTACTAACTGGCAAGAGGTAGACGGTTCTAATTTACCCATTACAGTTTACTCTCGTAGCAAAGAAGCTGGAGGTACAGTAGATTTCTTTATTGAAAATGTTCTCAAGAAGGATAACTTTAGTACTAATATTAACTACGTTGGCACAACCACTGAAGCATTACGAAAAGTCGCTGCGACTCCTGGCGGCATTTACTATGCTTCCGCTCCAGAAGTTGTACCTCAATGTATGATTAAATCCCTACCAATAGGGCGTACAAGCAATCAACTCGTCCTTCCCTACCAAAAACCCTTAGTAACTCAATCTGAATGTCCTGCCAAACGCAATCAATTGAATACTCAAGCATTCCGTAGTGGGGACTATCCAATTACCCGTAACTTATTTGTAATTGTTAAACAAAATAACCAAACAGACCAACAAGCAGGTGAAGCTTATGCAAATTGGCTGTTAACATCTCAAGGGCAAGAACTCATCGAAAAAACGGGATTTGTCAAAATCAAATAATTAAACTAGGAAAAATTAGCGAATCAAGGTAAATAATTACTCTTGAAGGCGAATTTGTCGAAATTTATTCATAAAATAGCCACTCTCCCCTACAATCTCTAGTAGCAAACACTCATCAAGCATCTACACAGAGAGGACAAGCAGAGTAATTTACTATGTCCCAACGAAACGAAACACCTATTCTTGTCTTGTCCCTCCTAATTACAGTTGGGCTGATAGCTGGCGGCTTCTGGTGGTTCAGTAAAAAGTCTGGTTTTGACCTTAATAAAATTAGTTCAGACACCACAAAAACGCCTCTCACTTCACCAGGACAACCCAAAAGCAAGACTTTTACCTCCATACAAAATGTTCCCACAGGTCTATTCAATTATGGAGGTAGTACTTCATGGGCACCAATTCGACTAGCAGTTGACGCAGCAATTCAAGCAGCACGACCAGAGTTTCGCCTGCGTTATGTAGAGCCTAGTAGTGGCGAGCCTGGTTCCAGTACAGGTATCAAATCTCTCATTGATGGTCAAATAGCTTTTGCTCAGTCTTCACGACCATTACGAGATGACGAACTAGCTCGTGCCAAACAGCGTGGATTTGAGTTGAAGCAAATTCCTGTAGCAATTGACGGGTTGGCAGTAGCAATTAACCCTAGCCTCAATATTCAAGGACTAACTATAGACCAGTTGAAGTCAATTTACACAGGCAAAATAAACAATTGGAGCCTGGTGGGCGGCCCCAATATTCCAATTAAGCCCTATTCCCGCCGTATTACTGATGGCGGTACAGTTGAGCTTTTTGTTCAAGACGTATTGGGTGGTCAAGCTTTTGGCTCCAATGTGGAGTTTGTCTCCACGACCACCCAAGCCTTGCAAAAATTAGCTGGTAGCCCTGGTGGCATATATTACGCTTCTGCCCCAGAGGTGATTCCTCAATGTTCAATCAAAGCCTTGCCGTTGGGGCGAACGCAAGGACAATATGTTGCTCCTTACCAAGAACCATTAGTTCTCCCTTCTGAATGTCCTGGTAAACGGAACAAATTGAACATTGAGGCTTTTCAATCAGGAAAATACCCAATTACCCGCAATTTGTTTGTGGTGGTCAAACAGAACGGTCAGACTGAGCAGCAAGCAGGTGATGCTTACGTCAACTTACTGCTAACTGAGCAGGGACAGGAACTGATTGCCCAAACAGGGTTTGTCAAAATTCGCTGACACCTGCTATCGATGGTAGACAGAGTAGCGGTCATCGCAGAGCTGAACTGCGCTTTAGCTGACTCTATTAATCGACTCTGCTGGCAAGCAAATTAGATTGTCTCCCTGAGTGAGGATCAAGCCACGTTGACGTAACTTGCCCATCAAGCGGGTGACAGTGACACGAGTCGAACCAATTGCACTACCAATTTGGGCATGAGTCAGTGGAAAAGGCAGACAATAACCACGAATCACATCAGGATCAGTTTCGCTCATTGCCGGCTCTCCATATTCCTCAATCAACAATGTCAGGAATCCTAAGAGTCGGTCAATTGTGCGCCGTTGCCCTAAAGCACTCAGCCACAGCAGCTTACGCTGGTGCTGATACCTAAAGGCATCCATAACTTCGCGCCGGAAGTGAGGCCAATTGTCTAAGTCATGCCAGTACATCCACAGCACCGCAGTTTGGTCAACATGGGCGTAAGCCTGGAGTGTGAATGGAGACTGAGCAACAATTTCAAACGGCTGTCCTGCTCCAACAAAACCCAAGAAAGCCTCTTCTGGAGTTCTGTTGATTCGTCGAGATGTTAACTGACTAGCAGTAGCACTAACTTGGGCAGTTCCTACCATGCGGATCGCACCCCTTTGCACCAAGTACAGCAATCCAGGTCGAGCTGGAATGCGCTCATCTTTGCTAAAGGTGCGGCAGCGGTAGTGTTCTTGAGCCCAGTCAAGAATCCGTTGCCAAGTTAAAAAAGGCCGTGAAGCCTCTGAAAAGGAGGATGGAGATTGCATAGGTAACAAAGAGCGTTCGGCTGAAGACAAAGACGTCATAAAAAGGTGCAAGGAGTGTCTTTGTGTTAATGAGGTAGGCTTAACGCCTAACAGCGCCAGCCATCCAAAAGAGTAAAAAGCAATTTGCTCGTTACTTCTTTTGTTATACATCCTACTGTACAATGATGGTAGTAAAGTTTACTCACTATTCATCGATTATTCATTAAATTTTATCCAACTCTCATTTTTCTTTATTTAGATTATACTTATATCTCAAGACAGATGACAGAAAACCAACAGATATCACTGTAGAATAATTGACTCAAGACTACGTGCATTATAAGCTACTAGTTAGCAAATACACATCATTGAAGCAGCTAATAAATAGTCAATTAGTTACGGTATTAAGTATTTATACTGGCAGCAACAAAACTGTAAGCATAGGAAATAAAAAAATTCCTCTATATAAAGATAGAAATAATAGTAAATTAGTGTATGTCTCAAGTCTGGCTTTAGGGCTGTCCAAATCTCAGAATCAAAAAGCAATGGAGACAGCCAGTGCGATCGCCTTCCATTTATTAGCGATCGCTGGCGGCGTTTTTGATGTCAAAATAGTTTCCCCTGGTTTGATACATTTACAAGTAAATGACCAGACACTAGCAGCTTGGTTGCAAAGTCTCGTGTTCGGTAGTATAAAAGTACGTGAAAAAATTGGGAGAACAAGAGATAAGAAAAAATTCCCCGTCTCTGATTCTTTATTTGCTGCTCAACACGCTCATGCACGTTGCTGCTCACTAATATTACTAGCTCACCGAGAGGGATTAATTAAACTTATAGAACCAGTTCCAGATACTAGTTTAAGGTTCTGGAATGTTAACTCCTCTAACCCCATACCTTGGCTAAACAGCGATCAAACACTGCGTCTAACTCACCCAGATGAGTATCAGCTAATTGCTGAATTAGTACAAGTAATAGATAACGCAGAGTGCCCTGACTTTAAAGGTTATGTAAACTGGGAAAAAGTGGCACTAGATTTGAGCAAAGCTTTTGAAAATTTCTGGAGTAGTTGCCGCATTTGGGGTGAAGTCAAAATTTTTTCACAAAAGCTAGCTCAAGCAAGACTTGGATTACTGATGGCTACTCAATCTGTATTGAGGTTTTTGCTAGAAGAAAAATTAGGTATTTTTGCGCCTTTGGAGTTGTGAATCGATCACACCTCTCACCAAATAAAAACTTTTATAACAGGCTATTGACTAAACAAGTCCTCTCGGCTAAATTATCAGGTGTGTGAGGAGCGAACCAGCAAGGACACCGAGACGAAACACGGCCAGTCGTCGGTGTCCTTTCTGATCTCAAGAGTGTAATTTTGAGACAGCCCCCTACAATAGCAAAAATTTTTCAATTGCGATTGCAGCTCCGTCTTCCTCTACATCAGGAGCCACCCACTGAGCGATCGCCTGAACAGGTGTTGGTGCATTACCCATGGCAATGCCAATCCCGGCATATTCAAGCATTTCTAAATCATTGAAGTTATCACCAATAGCCATAACGTTAGCTCTTTGTAATCCCATCAATTCTTCAGCTAGGTAACATACAGCAGCGCCTTTGTTAACACCAGCATTAGTAGCTTCAAAGAAAGTTGCAACAGAAGTGGTAAGATAAAGTTCCGCTGGTGTGTACTGGCGACGTAAATTACCTAATAGCTCGTTGATGACATCTGTGTCATCGCACAAAGCCAGAATCTTAGTTGGTTCACTAGTTAAAACTTGGCGTAAATCACCTACTGGAATTGGCGTTACACCACTACGTTCCCCATAAATTTGGCTTTCTCTAGTTAACTCCCGCACGTATAGCTCGTCATTAATATAGAGGTGGACAGATAAGAGCGATCGCAACTGAGGCTGTTCAAAATAATCGATTAGTTGGTGAGCAATTTCCCTAGAGACAGGTAAATGACGATGAATTCTTTGGGTGGCTGGATCTTGAATCCAGGCTCCCTGATAGGCTACTAATGGCAGCATAGAGCCAATTTCTTGGTGAAAGCGCACAGCTGAGCGATACATGCGACCAGTAGCAATTGTTACCTGAATTCCCCGTGTTTGCGCTGCGGCGATCGCTTCCTTGACAGATGCGCTGATGGTATTTGAGACTCCAGAAATTGTGCCATCTATATCTAAAACCAGTAATTTGATATCTTGTAAAGCTGTAGCTTGATCGTTAATAGATGCTAAGTTAGCGGCAGAGGTTTGTTGCATAAATTCCCAAGGATTTGACTCAATAAGAGGTTATCAGAGCTGGAGACAATACGAATGGTTAACAACAAAAAGTCTATTGTAGAAACGTTGCGTTGCAACGTTTCTACAATAGACTTTTTGCAAAAATACTTGAACCGTCAGAGACTCAAGTCTCTGCCTAATAGCAAAAGTCCGTTGAAACGGACTAAAAATACTGTTATTAGTCGGTTGAAACCGACTTGAGTTATCAGCCAGAAAATTTATTTTCTGGCGAGTATCCGACTTTTGCAAGAGGTCTAATTTTCAGCCAAAATAAAAACCCAGATTATCAAAAAATCTGGGTTTTTTACATTTAGATAAAAAGATGATTCTGACAGTAGTTTAACAGGCACTTACCTTTCAAAAATTATTTAATGTGCCTTTTGGTGAGTAGTTTGTAGTAGTAGATGTCATTGGGTGAGTTTTATCACCCAGTTACAAATGTCGATTAGTTAGAAGCCTTGAGCCAGCTTTTTTTACGTTGTGATAACAAACCAAGTCCTGCTACTAAACCGATACCAATTGCCGCAGAAGGTTCAGGTACAGATTGAGCTGATTCGTAGTCATAAGTGACTGCGACAGTTCCCTTAGCAAAAGTACTGATCATGCTCACAATATTTCCAGAACCAGTCACATTTGAAGTAGCTATAGCTGAGAATAAAAAGTCGAGGTTGCCAGTACCAATGAAACTCTGTAACATTTGGCTATTGGTGATAGTTGTCTGGTCTGATTGTGTGGCATTCAACCCTTGCAGACTTCTTCCAGAGGGTGTATTAAAGTCAATTTGACCATCAAATGGAGAAACATTTTGGAATGTCTGAGATGTTTGAGGGCTGATATTAAATAAAGAAGTATTACCCAGTTTTAGGTTAACGTTACTACCGAGTTTAACTGTAATATTAGCGGCTGTTGACCCTGTATTTTCAAAGCCGATATTTCCGTTAATATCACTAGTAAACTTCAATGTTACACCTTTCAGTGTGCCCAGAGAAGAGTCAAACTTCTGAACACTGATAGCTTCATCGACAACATTTGTAGCTTTGAAATTTGTAGAACCATTGTAGGATAAAGATACTGCGTTTGCACTGCTGGCGGTGGCTACGATACCTGCTAAAGTTGTAGCAGCTGCTAGAGTATTAAAAAGTTTGGTTGCCATAGGAAATTATTTTCTCAAACTGGATAACTGCGAGATTGCTAACCTATTTCTAACTTGGAACTTTTGTTTGTAGGCTTGCTGAATCTACCTAACTTTGTGTAAAGCTTTGATGACGAAAAAGGTTCGATATAATCAGCCTTTGAGGAGAGTGTATAAAGTTTTGTTAAGCTTAACAACTGCTGTTTTAGTACTGATAGCCGCTCGTTGGTACACACAAACGCACCTAAAATTTTTGCTGTTTAGCATCTGTACCAGATTCCGCAAATGTGTAGATCTACAGTAAATTATCCATACATTGCCTGATTTATTTGTGCTGACACTCCAAATAAGCAGTTTAAATTACAGCAGTTTTGTGTCGAAGGCTTCTGGTTAGAATATATTTATGTCTGAAATTTCTAATTCTGTAACTGCCACACGTCCAACGTTCATCTTGGTAGATGGACACTCCCTAGCGTTCCGTTCATACTTTGCTTTTGCCAAAGGGCGAGATGGCGGACTGCATACCAAAACAGGAATTCCTACCAGTGTATGCTTTGGCTTTCTCAAGTCCTTGCTGGAGGTAATGGCGACACAGCAGCCACAAGCAATGGCAGTAGCTTTTGATTTGGGCTTGCCAACCTTCCGCCACGAAGCAGACGATACCTATAAAGCTGATCGTCCAGGTACACCAGAAGACTTTATTCCTGATTTAAAAAATTTACAAGAGTTGCTCAATGGCTTGAATCTGCCAGTTTTAACTGCCCCAGGTTATGAGGCAGATGATATTTTGGGAACCTTAGCACAAAGAGCAACTGCTGCTGGGTATAGAGTGAAGATTCTTACTGGCGATCGCGATTTATTTCAATTAATTGATTTAGACAAGCAAATTACTGTTCTCAATTTTAGTCCTGACGCTCTGAAGCGTTCTACTAATAGTATTACAGAATTTGGGCCAGAACAAGTAAAAGAAAAACTCGGTGTTTTACCTTCGCAAATTGTTGATTTTAAAGCTCTTTGCGGTGATAAATCAGATAATATTCCTGGAGTCAAGGGAATTGGGGAAAAGACAGCTGTACAGCTGCTAAATACCTACGGTTCTCTTGACCATATTTATGCTGCATTAGATGACATTAAAGGAGCAACTCAAAAAAAACTGGCAGCAGGTAAAGAAGATGCTCAAAGGTCTCACTATTTAGCAAAGATAGTTGTGGATGTTCCTGTAGAACTTGATTTAGAAGATTGTAAATTAACAGGTTTTGAGACAAGCATCCTTATACCAATTTTAGAAAAATTAGAATTTAAAACTTTTTTAGGTAAAGTTAACGAACTTCAACTAAAGTTTGGTGGCACAGTTGGAGAACAGCTAGCCGCATCAATTAATACAGAATCAACTGATTCTGTCTCTACAAACCAAGAGATCGATGAAGATAGTGATTTGTGGTTTTTTAGTGCTGCTGAAACAGCAGCAGCTACGCTACAAGCTGTTTCACCAATTCAGCCACGGATCATTAATACCGAGGCTAAACTAACTGAGTTAGTGAGCTTATTACAACATTTTACCAACCCAGAGATACCCGTTGCTTGGGACACTGAAACTACTGACTTAGAACCAAGAGATGCTGATTTAGTGGGAATTGGTTGCTGCTGGGGAACAGAACCGGATGAATTAGCCTATATTCCTATTAATCACAAAAGTGGTGAGAATCTCAATCAAAATGTGGTGTTAGAGGCACTGCGATCGCTGCTAGAAAGTGCAGATTATCCGAAAACATTTCAAAACGCCAAATTTGACCGCTTAGTTTTCCGTTGTCAAGGAATTAATCTAGCAGGGGTAGTTTTTGATCCCATGCTAGCAAGCTATCTGATAAATCCAGATTCTAGTCATAATTTGGGTGAATTAGCGCAGCGGAATTTAGGGTTGATTACAAAAAATTATGTAGATTTAGTTCCCAAAGGTAAAACTATAGCTGATATTGATATCGCAACTGTAGCAGATTATTGCTGTTTGCAAGTTTATGCTACGTTTCAACTTGTACCAAAGTTACGAGAGCAACTAGAAAAAATTCCAGCTTTGTATAAACTATTGGTAGATGTGGAACAACCGCTAGAGAGAGTTTTAGCGGCAATGGAATATCAAGGTATACGTATTAACTCAGCTTATTTGCATGAACTTTCGCAGCAGTTAGAAATAGATTTAGCAAAGTTACAAGAACAAGCTACTGAAATTGCTGGGGAAACATTTAACTTAGGTTCTCCGAAGAAATTAAGCCAAATATTATTTGAAAAATTGGGATTAAGTACTAAATATTCTCGAAAAATTCAAACAGGATATTCTACAGATGCAGCAACTCTAGAAAAACTCCAAGAAATTGATACAACTGGCTTTGTTGATGCGATTATTGAGTATCGAACTTTATCTAAATTAAAGTCTACTTATGTTGATGCACTGCCAGCATTGGTACGTCCAGATACTCAGCGGGTGCATACCAATTTTAATCAAACTGCAACGTCAACAGGCAGATTATCTTCTTCCAATCCCAATTTACAAAATATCCCAATTCGTACTGCTTTTAGTCGTCAGATTCGTAAAGCATTTTTACCAGAACCTGGTTGGTTGATGGTGGCGGCTGATTATTCTCAAATTGAGTTACGAATTCTGGCACATTTAAGTCAAGAACCTGTATTGGTGCAAGCATATCAGCAAAATGAAGATATTCATACAGTCACGGCGCGTTTGGTGTTTGAAAAAGAAGATATAACATCAGATGAACGCAGGATAGCAAAGACTATCAATTTTGGCGTGATTTATGGAATGGGTTCTCTCAGATTCTCGCGTTCAACTGGTATAGATAAAGCGATCGCTAATGAATTTATCAAGAGATTTAACGAACGCTATGCGAAAGTTTTTACATATTTGGAACGCATGAAAAAAGAGGCGATCGCTCAAGGTTATGTAGAAACTATTCTCGGACGGCGTCGTTATGTTGAGTTTACTAATAATAGTTTACGCAGTTTGAAAGGTCGCAAATTAGAAGATATTGATTTGAGTAAACTGAAGAATTTAGGCCCTTATGATGCGGGTTTACTCCGTTCTGCTGCTAATGCGCCAATTCAAGGTTCGAGTGCTGATATTATCAAAATTGCCATGGTGAGATTGCATGAGGTTTTACGAAAATATCAAGCACGTTTATTATTACAAGTTCATGATGAATTAGTGTTTGAAGTTCCTCCGCAAGAGTGGGAAGAATTACAACCGCAAATTAAGTCTGTGATGGAGGGTGCAGTACAGTTGAGTGTACCTTTGGTCGTGGATGCACGTGCAGGTGAAAATTGGATGGAGACGAAATGATGGAGAATTGGGAATTGGTGAGACCAGCCCCCGTCTTGGCGGTCTTTGTGACGATAGCGCAGCGTAATTCGTAATTAAAAAAAGGGGAATTATGTTCCCCTTGTCAAGCTATTTATTAATCAGATATTTTTTATTAGACTTCTTGCAAAAGTCGTTCTTTTTGCGTTCTTCTTTGCGCGGCAGTGGCTACTGTTTAGAGCGATCGCCCCTACACCTGGATTTACAATGTTAAGGATTGAGCGTCTGTTTCAATTGACTTCGCTAAATCTTGCAGGAAAGCCGCAGCATCTGCACCGTAAATAATGCGGTGATCGCAAGTAATGTTTACCTGCATTTGTTGCCGCACAGCAAATAAACCGTCAGGTGTGGCTACAACTTGCGGACGAGATGCACCGATGGCTAAAATTGAACCCTGTCCTGGCGGCAAAATTGCATCAAATTTGTCTACGCCAAACATGCCTAAGTTGGACAAAGTAAAAGTACCGCTGTTGTATTCTTCTGGTTGCAGTTGTTTTGCCCTAGCTTTATCTACTAAAGACTTCCAAGTACGCGATAGGGAATAAATATCTACCATATCTGCATTTTGCAAGACAGGTGTAATTAATCCTCCACCATCCATCGCCACGGCTACAGAAATATTAATAGCAGAATGATAAACAATACCCTGTTCTGAATAGCTAGCATTCAACAGTGGATGTTTTTGCAACGTCACCGCTACAGCTTTTGCTAGTAGCGCTGTCATTGTCACCCCTTTAGATTTAATCTGTTTGTAAAGCTTATCTAGCCCATCAGTAGTAATTGTGTAACCCACTCGGAATACAGGCACAGCTAAACTAGCTACCATGTTTCGCACTACTGCATTTTGCAGGGTGGTCAAGGGCACGATTTGACCTGGAACAACGGATGCTACTACGGGTGTAGGTGTGGGTGCTGGTGTTCGAGGTGATGGTGCTACTGGGGTGGTAGTTGGTGTAGGTGCGATTGGAGTTACTGGTGCAGTAGGTTGCTTGCCTTTGTTAGCAACCAGCTCTACATCCTCAGCGATAATACGACCGTAGGGGCCACTACCTTGAAGATTACTTAAATCAACTTTTAACTCTTTAGCCAACTTGCGGGCACGGGGCGAAGCCACAAGCCGTCCTTCTCGGTGATTAGACCCATTTTGAGATGCTAAAGCAGGTGTTCCCACTGAAGCCGCTACTGGGATTGGTTCAACAGAGGTAGCAGCAGGAGTAGCGGCGGCATCACCAGAGTTAGCAAGAGACTTAGCGGTTTCGATTTCAGCTTCTGTTTCGGCGACAAAAGCGATCGCTGCTCCCACTGAGGCAGTTTCACCAGCTTGTACTATGATATGGGCAAGGTATCCTTCATAAAAGGTTTCCACGTCCATATCTGCCTTATCTGACTCAACCACCACTACTGTTTCGCCTTTTTCCACTTTGTCGCCTGGTGATTTTACCCAGGAAACGATTTTACCTTCAGTCATGGTGGAACTGAGCGCCGGCATAAATACTTCATGAATGCTCATAGGGTGGCTTAGAATCAATAATTTAGTGGACTTTAACAGCTTTTCTCAGATCGAATTGTATCTTGACCAGGGAGTTTTGGATTGAAGACTTTTCAATTCGCCATTTACGGAAGTAATAACAGACCGATTGCCCCATAAATTTCGCTGGCGATCGCACTCATCAATTCAAGTCATACAATCTTGAATTATTGCCGTACTTCTGGCGGTGGGTTGAATACACCACTGTTGTATTTATCCCACAGTGTAGATAGCAACCTGCGCCTTTTTTCGGCAGATGCAGAATAGGCTTCAATCTCAGCCTGTACTAACCTTCTAATAAGCGACTGCTTGGCTAAAGCCAATAATTCTCTTAGTTCGGTCTCTGAAAAAGTTTCTTCTAGTTGGGCAACGTATTTGGCTTCAATATAGTTCCACCCAGCTTCTCGTACAAAAAGCGCCTGCATCCAGTCCATGAATTTGTTGTTTCTTGTTGGAGGAACTGCTATTTCAACACTGTTACCAAGATACAGATCATATCGTTTGGAGATTCCGGTTTCTGATAAAACGGCTATTGCTAAGTCTGCCTTGGATTTGGTTGTAGTTACCATTTCTGGGCGGATTTCTCGTGAAGATGTCTGCTGAGAGTTAGCTAAACATCCAACTAGCAAGATACAAAACACTAACAGAAGCATTAAAAACGGTTTAATTTTGACCATTACTTAAAAGCTTTCCATCCATTCAATACACTTGTGCATTTGCTGGTGCATGGTATCAACATCAGCGTGAAATCTTCGCCCATGACCTGGTAACACCCACTCAAAGGAATAATTGGCTAATTGTCGCATTGATTTAATTTGTTCTGACCACGAATACCAGCAGAAATCGTGGAAGGCAGCCAATTGATGGTAGCTTTCTGACCAAGCAAGATGGTCGCCAGTGAAAAGATATTTGTTTTTGTAAAGTAATACTGTGTGTCCTTCGGTATGACCGGGAACTGGGATAATTAGCAAATCTGGAGTTAAAGTAATTGGTTCATTGCCTGTTAGTTGTATTTCTACATTGCGGGTATTAGCAGAAATATCTTCAATATGGAGGATGCGATCGCACTTAAAATGTTCAACAAATTTTTGATGATCTGCGATATCATCTTTGTGAGTGAGGTACATGTAACGAATGGGGCCCATCTCTTCTAAGCGCTTTACCAAAGGTGGTGTAAAGCGAGGTGAATCCACCAGAATATTCCCATCGCGAAGTTGAATTAAATAGCTAGCAGCACCATAGGATTTTTCGGAATGATAGCCGCAATGGTAAACATTTTCGTCTACTAAAATTGGAAAACTTTCTTGAGCAATTTTGATATCTTTTGGTTTTTCAACTGTACCAATCGAACTGGTGGGACAAGCTAAAAGTGCTTCTAGCGCGGCTAATCTTTCGGTTTCATTTGTTGGTTGATGATAAACTGCTGATTGTTCACCAACACGAGAAAATACTTCAGGAGTCATCCAGCGACAGGTATCGCAATCAATGCAGGTGCTATCTACATAAAAATCGCCGTCGGTATTTTGGGGACGACGCATATTTAAATGAGCCATGTTATACCTCTTTATATCCAGAGATTGATTCTACCTATGATTATTATGTTAGCAAAAGTGACTTCAAACTATGGATGTCGCTAGACGTAATTTTTTTCAAAATAGAGAAGAAAGTAAAGTTTAATTTAGGTTATTTGTAGCGTTCGTAAAATTCAACGTTGGCAGGGTATGACCTAAGCGTAATCCTAGAATAATCCACCCCTCAAGAGCATCTTGCAAGTTCTCACGGCAGGCTTCTAGTGTTGCAGCATTTGCCCACACTCCTTGACAGTCAGGAATTTCACCGTAAAAAGTTCCATCTTCAAGCAACTCATAGGTTGCTTTGTGCATTGCTATATTAATGTAATTTGTTAACATTTTTATTTTATTTTTTAGGTGCAGTCTTTGTTGATGATGAAAATTCTACTGACAATTGTCAATAGTTGAAATTGAATTTTATTTATAAAATTTTTAACATACGATCGCGTTCTGAAAAAGCAACGCGATCGCTGTAATTAATCTCCTTTAACTAATTAAATGCAACTGATTTCCTACTGCATTAATTAGATGATGAGTTAGGGGAAGGCTATCAATTACCATACCCAAACATAACAGCATCATGTAGGAGATGGAATAAAGAAATAAGTCTCTAGCTACAGTCCGATCTTCTGGATTTTGCAACAAGCGCCAAGATTTATAGATAAATAATCCTCCCAAACTCAAGGCGATCGCAGCATAGACAATTCCACTCGCTTTTAAGGGATAAACCAATAATAGCGTTGCTGCAACTGTCATTAAGGTGTAGTACCAAATCTGCTTTACAGTTGCTATATCACCTACAACTACCGGTAACATCGGTATGCCAACTTTTGCGTAGTCATCGCGGATCATCAGGGCTAGTGCCCAGAAATGGGGGGGTGTCCACAAAAAGACAATCGCAAAAATCAACCATGCTGCCCAGCTTAAAGTGCCGGTGACAGCGGCCCAACCCACCAACGCCGGAATTGCCCCAGCAGCCCCACCAATGACGATATTTTGGGTGCTGTGACGTTTCAACCAGTGGGTGTAGACGAGAATGTAAAAGACAATGCCAGATAAAGCCAGTAGGGCGGCTAGAAGATTGGCAAATACTGTTAGTAAGGTAAAAGAAATCGCAGCCAGAGCGATCGCAAAAATCAGAGCATCACGTGGCTGTACCTTACCTGCTGGCATCGGACGATGGCGCGTCCGCTCCATATCATAATCGATATCTCGGTCATAGATACAGTTGATTGTTTGGGCACTAGCAGCGGCCAAAGTGCCACCAATAAGAGTTACTAGCAACAGCAATGGGTCTACTTGTCCCTTAGCGGCAATCCACATACTCCCAGCAGTGGTAATCAAAAGCAACGGAATAATCCGAGGCTTTGTTAACTGGTAGTAGCTTTGAATTACTTGTAGAAATGTTTCGTGGTGGCGAGAGACATTAGTCTCAATCATGTTGGCTCTAGTTCCTTATTTTTCTAACTTACAGGCAGCTAATCAATTATCAGTTACTTGTACTGAGAGGCTTGCCTTGAGCGGAGTCGAAAGGAGTCGAAGTATCAGTTAATCTCCATCACTAAAAGTCCAGGATTTTAACCTTGGATAAATACCTTTGTATGTACCTTTTTATGTGAATTGATAACTGTTCACTGTTCACTGTTCACTGATAAACCAACGGGATAAGCGTTGATTTCGCGGCTAGTAGCCCAGTCACGTAATGCTAGAACTGTAAAAGCTACCAAAGTGCCTAGCAAAGCAGCGCCTATAGCTTGGTGAGAGACGGTGAGAGGCTCGACTTGGAGATGTAACTTAAAAGTGGCAATCCCCAACAAGATTTGTAAAATTAATAACCCACCAGCCATATTTGCCAGTCGTCGCAAAGCTGGATGTAGTGCTGGTGTCCGCCAGGAAATCAATATCACGGCCAAGGTTGCTGCTGTTGGCGGTACTAAACCAGCAATATGGCTGTACATCACAGAACAAAGTTGAGAATCGCCAAAGCATTGATGTAGTGCCCAGCGAGACCCCACCAAAGCACCTAGTAAGCTTTGCAAATAAACTAGTACTGCGGCAGTTAAACTTACCCAAGGTAATTGACCAACAGTTCCAGTTCCTTGATAGGGTGTGAGTGCTGTACCAACGATGAGGAGTGTGGTAAAAAACAACAATGCTGTTCCCAAGTGGGCGGTGACGATATCAAACCGTAACAGCTCGGTAACGGTGAGTCCGCCTAAAACTCCTTGGAAGACGATTAAAAATAGGGCAAATGTGGACGCCCAAGGCAACCAAATAGGTAAGGAACGACGATGCCACCAAGATAAACCAGAGAGTGCGATCGCGCTAACACCAATCAAAGCTGCGTCCAATCTGTGAAACCACTCTAAGAATACTTGGAAATTCATTTGTTTGGCTGGCACCAATTCTCCGTAGCATAAAGGCCAGTCTGGGCAAGCAAGTCCAGCATTCATCACGCGAGTGGCAGAACCTATCGCCATCAAAATTAAGGTGGCTATGCACATTCTCCACACTAAGCGACGAATCACTTCTTTGGGCTTTTGCTGCTCAGGTGCCGCTTCATTTTGTTGTTGTAGGACAAATTCACTCATTAACGTTACCTTCTGCCCGCTCTTGGTGGAATTCTCAAATTTTCAATTTTCAACACCTACCCATCTTTACCCTAGCGTATTCAACTAGGGTTTATGGATTGGCTTTCATCTATACTTTGGATCACTCCAGCTACTTTTAGCTGTAAGCTTTAGGTATTTTTTAAGATGTCAGCAATTAATTAATCACGATTAATTTTACTAATCTAAATTTTTCCTTAAATTTTTTTATTGGTTAATTAATACTCTTGACAATATTCGATAAATTTATTGCACTTCGATGAGAAAATTAGCTAAAAAATTAATAAAAATTTCGGACTAGGGAAGGTACCAGAAGATTAATACATCAAAGCGATCGCTTTTTGTTCTCCACTAACATTAAGAGAATGCTGCAACAGACAATAGAAACGCGGGGTGTTTGGCTGACAATTACCGATAGTCAGGTTCTTCGTTCTCAGCAAAGTATTGCTGAAGCAATGGATTTCCTCGCCCAGACAGGATTTAATGTGGTGTTTCCTGTGGTTTGGAACAAGGCTGTTACCTTGTATCCCAGTTCCACAATGCAGCAAACTTTTGGTGTGGAAATTAACCCGTTGTGCCAGGGACGCGATCCCTTACAAGAAGTAATAGTTGCAGCAAAGCAGGTGGGATTAAAAGTCATCCCTTGGTTTGAATACGGCTTTGCTAGTTCCTATAATTTGCAAGGTGGGATGTTGTTGCAGCGAAAACCTCAATGGGCAGCTCGTGATTGTCACGGTAATTTATTGAAAAAAAATGGCTTTGAATGGTTAAATGCGCTTGACCCTCAAGTACAGGAATTTTTACTCAAGCTGGTGCTGGAAGTAGTGGAAAATTATGATGTTGATGGTATTCAAGGAGACGATCGCCTCCCTGCGTTACCCAGTGAAGGTGGCTATGATCAAGTAACTGTCACTCGCTATCGTCAACAATTTCACCGCAATCCACCCCAAAACTCTAAAGATAGGCAATGGCTACAATGGCGTGCAAATATTCTCACGGAATTTTTAGCCTGTCTCTACCGTCAGGTGAAAGCTATTAAGCCTAATATGCTGGTATCAATGGCCCCCAATATTCCTAATTGGGCACTGCAAGAATATTTACAGGATTCACCCACATGGTTAAATCAAGGGATAATTGATATAATTCATCCGCAGATTTATCGACGCGATTTTAAGAGTTATCAGGCGATCGCTTCTAAGCTAGCCAATCAATTTCCCAATGCCACATCGCCAAAGTTAGCACCAGGAATTCTTATTAAGCTGGGGTCTTACTGCATTAGTCCCGAATATCTGGTGCAAGCAATTAGCTGTAATCGCCAACTTGGCATTTCAGGAGAGGTTTTCTTTTTTTACGAAGGTTTACGAGATAATCACGATGCATTAGCTAAAGTTTTGCGAAATGGCCCCTATGCTAAATCAGCTTGTTTTCCTACTTTGTCAGATTTAAGTAAAGAAGGCTTTGCGAATCACAGTTCATCTTCAATTTGGCAGTCAGTGGTGAGATTGATCAAAAATCTCTAATGCTTGCTAGCGATTTGTAACTATTAACTATTAGGCTGTTTCGCCTTAGAATCAAGTTTGTCTTCTTCATAAATTAATAAATCCCCTGGCTGACACTTCAGTGCCTTGCAAAGCGCATTCAGCGTCGATTCGTCAATTCTGGTGAAACGACGACGATTTTTTAGTTTGGAGATAGAAACAGGATTCATGCTACATAAAAGAGCTAATTCTTTATTACTGATATCTCGCTCAGCCATTATAATTGCCAATCTCCAGTGAATCACCACTAAGTTGATGTCTCTAACGTTGCAAAGCAGATGCTAACATTTTGAGTTATAGATTACTGATTTATTAAACTTACAAACTATTAATTTAGCCTTAGCGTTTACAAAAGTAGCTTTTAAAGCTATAACTACATTAGTAGTTATAGCAGAGCGATCGCCCCTCTTGCCGGCCAAACTTGAGAGCGATCGCTTGCTCACCAGATAAATACAAGGTGATACTTTAACATGATAGAACCTCGTTCTGTTTCAGAGCTACTCAAAGCGCCCATTCCTGATGCACCTCAAGGCAAGCAGCCTGTCCGACTTCTAGCCTGCGGTGCTGCCAAAAGTGTAAATAGTATTGTTTATCAGTTGTACGTTCTCGGCTTTGCTGAAATCTGCGAATGGACTCCGGCTTTACCTTCTCCTGTTACTGGTGAGGTAATTAGAATTTTGACTCGCTATATGAATCCTGGCAACTAACATTTAATTGCGATCGCTTCTAATTAACGCAAGTGCAAGGCGATCGCAAACCCACACAAATTAATAACCTCTAAGGAATCATCGCTACCTTAATCACCTTGCGGGCTTTCATCTCATCAAACACCTGTTCTAAATCTTTTAGTGGACGCTGTTCGCTGATGAGTAACTCAAAAGGAATTTGACGACTGGCTAACAATGATAGTGCTGCCCGTACATATTTTGGTGTGTTATGAAATACACCTTTTATTGTAATTTCGTTGTAGTGTAGCTGTTCTGTATTAACAGTAATATTTGTATCTCTTGGACATCCACCAAATAAGTTGACAGTTGCACCAGGACGGGCAGAGGCGATCGCAGTTTCCCAAACACTAGGTACGCCAGTGGCTTCGATCACCACATCCGCACCCCAGCCTTGTGTCAAGTCTTTCACCACACTCGGTATGTCTGGGATTTGATGATAATTAAAGGTATGAACTGCACCAAGTTTTTTACCAATTTCTAGTCTGTGGTGATTGCCTCCCCACAGTAAAACCTCAGTAGTATTCGCCAAAGCAGCTACAAACATCAGCCCAATTGCCCCATCTCCTAAAACAACCACTCTATCTTTGGCTTTGACGTTGGAACGTGCTACACCATGCAGCACACAAGCTAAAGGTTCGGTCATCGCTGCCAATTCTCCAGGCAATTGTTCGGGAATCTGTAATAGATTATGTTGTACTATTGGTGCGGGAATTTTTAGGTATTGGGCAAAAGTCCCATTATTCCAGGTTAAATTTGGACATAAGGAATACTCTTGGCGTTGACAAAAAAAGCATTCCATGCATGAAGCAGAATTATTAGCGACGACGCGATCGCCTATCTGCCAGTCGGTAACGTTTTTACCTAAAGCCACAATTCGTCCAGCGGCTTCATGACCAAACAGTGTTGGCGGCGTTAGCATCCTGGCATGACCACCACGACGCCAGACCTTTAAATCTGTACCACAAGTAGTAGCTGCTTGTACTTGGATTACGACTTCACCAACTGTCGGAGTAGGGTCAGTAACTTCTTCTAAGCGTAAATTTTCTTGTCCATAAAGTAACGCTGCTAACAAAGTTTTTAACCTATCAACTAACTCCATCCGATTTTACCAGTTGGAGATAATTGATAGGTTAAAGCTACAGAACTTACACAGTGTCATATTTGTCAGTAGTAGACTTAACTTAAAGTCTTTGTTTGTAAATATAGAAGAAAATTACGTCTGATGTGAATTAGGAATACCGTTGATGAATGCAACAATAGCCCTCATCTCCCAACCTCTTCTCCCAAGCGTGGGAGAAGAGGAGCAATTTCAAAGCCCCTCTCCCAGTTTGGGCTATCCATTAGTCGCATCTTTCTTAACATTGCTGTAAG
>NZ_JCACKM010000297.1:0-3966 GCF_059505385.1 Desmonostoc vinosum | reverse complement strand
ATAGAACAGGGAGATTTTCTAGAGTAAGAGGTCAAATAGGGGTTTATACTTGGGACGACAAGCTAATAGCAGAATAATAGCGATGCGAGGTGGGCTATTAAATATAAAACCCTGGTTGGTAGCCATTGATAATTTACTTGCGTGCTGCCAAAACTTGTTCGGCAGTCAAATCTAACTGTGGAAAAGTGGAAGAGATGATGCGTTCTTGTCCCCGAAATGTAACAGCATCATAGAATCCTTCTATTAGGGTACATACTGTTACTATCTCTTGAATCGGGTCAACAATCCAATATTCGGGAATTTCCAGAACAGCATACTCAGAACGCTTGCTGCGGTAGTCTGTAGTTTGTGTAGATTCACTGACAACCTCTACTACTAGTATCGGAGGAGTTTCGTTAAGTTCAATCACAGCTTCTCGATTGGCAAGCGCTGACCACTGCGGCGTTGGCAATACTACTACATCTGGAATTCGTGAAGTGTCCCAACGACCCCCTCGTGGCGAACGTACTCCCACAGAAAACTTTTGTGCTGTCCAATTGTTCCCCATGACGGCGATTTCGTCATCAAAGCTTCGTTCTAAAAACTTGGAGATGCCGCCGTGCTTGCCAGTACCAAGACTCATGGGGATTAATTCTCCATCGACCAATTCATATTGAGTATCTGTGCCATCGTTATACTTGAGATACTCTGCAAAAGTAACTTTGTTGCTGGTTGCAGTCATGGCAAGCGCAATCTTCATCCTCTGACTCAATACAGTTATTCTACGATACTGACGAATTACACCGCTGCTAACTAATCGCTCTCCAACCGATTTACAGCCATCTGTAAATAACAGCAACCATCCAGCAGCTTGCGTTTGACAACTGCTCAGGCGATCGCTAAATCAACTAGATTACCTTTGAGAGTACCGCTATCGCTGCCTCATCAATTTTTCGTTTTGCTCCTGGAGCTTTTTTAATTTTTAATAACTCATCTAGGAGTAAAAGTAGCCAAGACACATTTTGCTGCCACGTAAAGCTTGAAAGGCTTGCCATGAAAGAGTTACAGAAATCAAATTGCTCTTTTCATCAAAAAACGGAGAAAACGCTTGTTTTGACAGTACCAATAAAAGTCTAAGTTATTACTAGTGACTGACACCGACTAATCACGCCGCCACTAACCAATCACACACAACTGATTTACAGCCACAGGCAAAGCTAACAATTACTTGCCAGCAACCTTGATACTGGTTCCAAACTGGCTCACCATCAGCAACCCTAACAGCCTCACCGACTTTAGTGACTAGCTGTTGGTAGAATTTGCCAGCGTTCTCTAATCCTTGCTGCAACTTCAGCTTTAGCCCTTTCCAGCTTTGGGACATAGAGCTTGACTCTGCCACCACCGCCTCATAATCGGTTTGGGGGATATCGTGTGGTGTCGTGTCAATAATGGGTGTACTTGTATTTATATTACTGGTGACTGACACCGAATTAGAATTTGCACTTTGACGAGCGCTTTCATCCCGATTTAGCCACCGCTCAAAAATCAAATTGCGTTCATCAGTGGGTGGCACAAATTCATAAACGCTCTCCCGATTCTCACACTTACCAAGCCGAGCCACATACGTTAATCTCAGCCCTATCTTAGCAAGTAACTTTTGTGCGAACGCTACTTCAATTTCCAGATTTCGGCTAGAAGTTTGAGTTATTGTTTGAGAATAAAGCCTTATACACTGATCAAATCAAATACTACCTCGCCTAATGTTTGGGAAAACAGCCCAAAATAGAACCAGTACCATCAATAGCTACCAGAACAATCATCAGTTTTTCTGCTTTTAACTAAGTGGAGTATTTTTACTTAGCCAATCCCCTCCATTGGCAAAACTTCTTCAGACAACAAGGCATAAAACTGCGGTACTAACTCCTCCAACTGCCGCAGTTCACTAACAGCCACTTCCTCCAACTCCAGCACCGCCTCCCAGCGCTTGAGGATACCCTTGACTGCCTCAACTCCATGTCCAATGACATCTTTGAGCATTTGGGCACAATTGCGAATTGCGAAAAGCCGCGGATTGCGAATTGTTTCCAAGTTGGTAGTATCCACCCCTGCACAATGGGGATTTCCTATACCAACAGGGGAGGGGGTGGATACCAAACAATTCGCAATTTCCAGTTCGCTGCTTTTCGCAATTGTTTTAACTGCGAAAAGCAGCGAAAAGCCGCGAGTTGCGAATTGCCTAGCGCGTTTCTGCTCCCGATGAGCAATCACATGTAGGGCAAAGTTCAATTCCTGTTTCGCCAGAGAATAAATCTTCACCTGTTCCCCACGAGGCCCTTCCTTGCGATTTACCAACTTTAGCCCCAACTGCTCGACCAGAGTGGCAAGTAACCAAATAGGCTGACAGTCAGCAGGCACAGTAAAACCAAGAATCGCTTTAATGTGAGCAGCACACTGAATGGCGATTTCAGTCATCCTTACTAAATGAGGATCATCGGCGGTAATTTCTGACCCCGCAACTAAGCGCTTCAATATATCATGCAGTCCTAAATTGAATCGCGCTAACCACTTGGCAGAATAATTCCCCCAATCCATACATAAGGGTAATTTATCCCTCTCCGAATAATCTTTATCCGCAACAATCTTGGGTGGTGCGGGATATTCTCTGTTAGTTTGTGGTTCAACAATTGTCCCACCCGGTTCTGATAATATAGCTTCCATAGAAGCGATCGCCCTAACTAACCTACCCCCCTCATCCTTCTCCACCAGTGACTCAGTTACCTCCATCCCATAAGAGTCTCGAATTCTAAACTTCTCACATTCATAAACTTCTTCAGGTTTCAAGTAATCTTTGCTTTTACGAGCGCGGTACTCGCTTGCAGAAATATCATTAGCTTTATTCACAGCCTGATTGTAGGCACTATCCAAAAGAGCGCCAGCATCAGAGAGGCGTTTTTTGGCATCATGATCATCATCAGTGCCCATTGGTACGATGGTATTGCCCATCGATTCAAGGAGCGATCGCAGTTCGGATCGAAGATTATTAATCGACTGGTGACGCTGGGCTAGAATTTGGCAGTATGCATCCAAAGCATAATCCTTCTCAACTCCCCGCTTACCCGTTCCCCGGTCAATTCGCAGTAAAAAAGCGTTGACTTCATTTGTTTGCAACAACTGCTCTTTTATCTTGGTAGCGTTAGTTTCCTTGTAGCCGAAGGGTCAATACGGTTCGGTTAAGCCAAAAACCAGATAGACTAAGAGTTATCACTCAAGTGTACTGAGATTGAATGCAACTCAAAGAATTCTCACTGCTCTCGCCGACGATTGAATCAGGTACGGTACTCAAAGCGTTAGAAACAGCTATCCCAGCAGAGGCAATTGAACAGGCGCTCGCGCAGACACAGAGTAATGAAGAACGGAGGCGGGCTTTACCGTCACATCTGGTAGTGTGTTTAGTGATTGGAATGAGTTTGTGGTCAAAAGCATCAATGAGAACAGTCCTGAAAAATCTGGTGGATGGCTTAAGTGAGGCTTGGGTAAGGGTTGGGCAGTATTGGCAAGTACCAAAAAACGTTAAATTCAGTGTGGAAAAAGTATTAGAAGATGGCTCCTATCTATCGTGGATTGCTCCTGATGGTAAATCCAAGAAAAAAGGTGGTACAAAAATTATGGTGCGAGTCATTGAATATACTATTGATACTGATGATACCGATGACCAACCGCAGGTTTACCGTTTAATTACCAGTTTGACAGATATTGTCCTATTTCCCGCTTTATTGTTGGCAACGGAATATCATCGTCGTTGGCAAGTGGAAAATACTATTGATGAACTCAAAGTCCACCTTTTAGGACGTAAAACTTTAATTCGTTCTCTCAATCCCCGTGAAGTTGTTCAGGAAATTTATGGTTGGCTGCTTGGACACTGGGCTGTACGTGGGTGAACGAAAAAAGGTGTGGGGGGAGCGTAGTTAGCATATAACATACGCTAAC